>CAZFUO010000036.1:0-15012 GCA_964522065.1 uncultured Bacteroidales bacterium
ACTTATTAGAAAAAATTGCTGAGAGATATAAAAATATGTCAACAAAAGATATTATTGAATATAGTCACAAGGAAAAAGCCTGGATAGAAAACTTAAACAATAAAAAATTTATTGATTATCAATACAGCTTTGAATTAAACTAATTAAATCGTTTTAAAACCCAATCCCAACATGAAAGCCCAAGCTGAGATGGACATCGTGTTTGTCTACGGCGACTTCGAAAATTGGGCCAAGGTGGAAGTCTTTGATTTCAAATTCGTAAGCGGTTTCGAAGTGAAGGGCAAAAGACGAGTGATCTAACTCGTTGTCTTCGAAGGCTATGCCGGGAACAAGGCTGAAGTTGATTTTCTCAATGGGTCTGTAACTGAAAATAACTCCCAGGGAGTTGTGTCTGTGTTCGTCAAAAATTCTTTCATAGCCCAGACCAAGACCTAATTTTGTTGTAGGTATATTATAGGTATAGTGCAGGTGAAGTCCGTAAGAGATTTCATTTTCGTTTATTGAGTAAACCGGAACATTGCCCACTCCTATTTCGTGGCGGTGGTGATCGGTATGGTGATGGGCATTGTGATCGGTGTGATGATCATCAATTGCATGAATATCATCATCATGCAAATGCGTGCTATCAGCACTTTGAGCATTTAAAAACGTGGAGGTGAGGAAAAAGCAAATTAGTATTGCTGTGTATTTTGCTACATTCATATTTAAAATTAATGTTTCCCATTTAAAAACGGGTGATGTTAGTCTGCAAAGTTAGTTAATTTGGTTATTTTTGATACCAGTTTTACTTTAGCATTTACATTTAATACCTTACTTCATGCCAGAACGCATTATACGAGAGATTACACCACTTTCGGATGACGACTTTTTTATAGTTTTGCATCATCTGAATGCCAAATTTGATTTTCCGGTGCATTATCATCCTGAATATGAGCTTAATTTGGTTTTAAACTCTAAGGGAAGGCGCATTATCGGAGACTCTATAGAAAGCTACGGACAGCAAGACCTGGTTTTGATAGGGCCAAACACTCCTCATGCCTGGACTGGCAATCAGCCCAATGTAGAGGTGGTCACGATACAGTTTTTGCCCGACTTTATTAGCGAAAAGGCTTTTTCCCGCAAACTTACTTTGCCTATAAAAGATTTGCTTGAACGCTCTAAAATGGGTGTTGTTTTCTCCAGTGAAACCACGAAAAGCCTGCACGACCGCATAATGAAGCTTACTCAAACCGGGCGGTTTGAATCTCTGCTTGAATTTCTATCTGTGCTTAACGACCTTGCAACATCTGCCGATCAACGCACATTGTCTTCGTTGTCTTATGTTGGTCAGTTTGACACTTCAAAAAGCCGCCGTATAAAAATTGTAAATCAATACCTTTATGATAACCTGATAAATCCCATTAAGATAAATGATGTTGCCGCATTGGTAAATATGACTCCATCGGCATTCAGTCACTTTTTTAAGAAAAGAACGCAGAGATCTTTTTCAGATTATCTTTCAGATCTGCGCATAGGCAATGCAGCCAGATTGCTCATTGAAAGCGAAAAAACCATTTCGGAGATTTGCTTTGAAAGCGGTTTTAATAATGTTTCAAACTTTAACAGAGCATTTAAAGAGAAAAAGGGCTGCACTCCTACCGAATTCAGATCACAACAAAAGTATATAACCAAACATTAAAACATCTCTTCATTTATTCATCAAAGTATCATCATTCAGCCTTAAAAGCAAATTCTATGGGCTTGGATAATATTAGTTTTGCTTCGTGAAATTAACCTAAAACTAAATGCTTATGAAAAAGAAGAACTGGTTGCTTCGATTGAACGTTTTTTCAATCGTATGTGTCATGGCAACGTTGTCTTCATTCGCGCAGACTAAAATTTCAGGAACAGTGGTTTCCGGGCAAGGCGAAACATTACCCGGGGTTTCTGTAATAGAAAAAGGTACGTCGAATGGAACCGCTACTAATATCAAAGGCCAATATCAATTGGAACTGAAATCGAAAAATCCCGTCCTGGTTTTCTCTTACATGGGATTTTTAAAACAAGAAATAAACGCAACGGGCAAAGCAAAACTTGATGTCACTCTAAAAGAAAATGAGTTGGCATTAAATGAAGCTATTGTTGTTGGTTATGGATCTGTAAAAAAGAGTGATCTCACCGGGTCTGTTAGTTCCGTAAAGGTGGAACCGCTAAAAAACTCACCTGCAAACTCTATTGATGGTTTGCTGCAGGGGCGTTCGGCTGGTCTTCAGGTAATCAACTCTTCGCAAGATCCTGGTGCGGGTTCGACAGTAAGAATACGTGGTGGTAGCTCGCTTTACGGATCGAATGCTCCTCTGCTTGTGGTGGATGGTTTCCCACTGGGCGAAGCCGGAAATCTTAAACAGATAAATCCTGCTGATATTGCTTCGGTTGAGGTACTTAAAGATGCCTCCGCTTCTGCTATTTACGGATCGAGAGGTGCCAACGGTGTTATTATGGTAACTACCAAAAAAGCAAAATCGGGCAATACAAGCATTAATATTAAGCAACAAACCACTATCTCGGAGTTTTCTTCAAAACTAAATATCTGGAGAAACATGCCACTAATGGCTCAGCTTAACAATGAAGACAGGGTTAATGCTAATATGACACCATTGTTTATAGGCAAAACTTTCTCTGACGGTATTTATTATCCATCTGTAAATGAGATTGCAAGTGGTGACTGGCCATATTATACAGAATGGGACAAGTTGGTTTTTCGTGAATCGCCGGTTTCAAACAATACAACTGTTAGTATAAACAGCGCAACAGAAAAGACCTCTTTCAATCTTAGTGTTAACTACTTTGACGAAAATGGAGTTTATATTAAAGATGACTACTCAAAAGGCATTGTTAACCTTGGAGTTAATCATAAAGTATATGACTTTCTTACCATAAGCACTTCAAATATAATATCTAAAGGATACCGCAATAACAACGGTGGACTTGCCTACTATAGAAATCCGCTTTGGCCGGTTTACAATGAAGAAGGTTCGTATTATCTTACCGGAGCTACCGACTATTACCATCCGCTGGCTCTTACCGACTTAAGAACCAACAAGACCAACAGCATGGACTTTATATCATCATGGCAGGCTGACGTTAAGTTTACTGACTTCCTGACTTTGAGGTCTCAGCTTAATTACAAATACGGCACTTATGTATCTGATGTTTACAACCCTAAAGTCTATACCGAATCTGGCGTTATGAATAACGGAGCCGCTGCTATTGGCAACTGGTTGGGACAGGATATTATAACCGAAACTTATCTGACTTTTGACAAAACTTTTGCCGAAAAGCATAAAATTACAGCAATGGTTGGTCAGTCATTTCAGACAAGTATGAGCCGCAGCTCAAATCTGGCTGCTTACGACTTTGTAAACGAAGCAACCGGCAACGAAAATATGGGTTCGGGCGATCCTGAAAAAAATGTAGTCAGCAATGGTTTCTCAGAAAGTCAGCTATTGTCTTTTATGGGACGCTTTAACTACACATTGATGGACAAATATCTGTTTACTTTTACTTCCCGTGCCGATGGTTCTTCAAAATTTGGTGTAAACAACAAGTGGGCATTTTTCCCATCGGGTGCAGTAAGCTGGAAGGCTCACAACGAGAACTTTATAAAAAATCTCAACACTTTTGACGAGCTTAAATTTCGTGCAAGTTATGGTATTTCAGGTAATCAGGGCATATCTCCCTACCAGACTCTTAGCCGTTATGGCATTGAGCAATACTATACCAACGAAAAATGGAATACAGTTATCGGCCCGGGTTATGTTTCAGGCTACACCGGCGACAACTACCGTTTCAGAACCTGGAGTGGCATTCCTAATGAAGATCTTAAATGGGAAACCACGGCTCAGTTTGACATTGGTACAGATATGGCATTTTTTGACAGCAGACTTCGCCTGACTTTCGACTACTACGTAAAAAATACATCAGACTTATTACGCGAAACATTATTGCCACTATCTTCAGGATATGATGAAATGTGGGTAAACGACGGTGCTATTCAAAACAAAGGTTTCGACTTTTCGGTAAACGGTGATATTATTCATAAAAAAGATCTTGACCTGTCTGCCACTCTTATATTCTCTAGAAACCGCAATAAAGTTACCGATCTTGGTGATGAAATTTCCTCAGGTCTTAATACCGATGTCAATACAGGTATGAAGTATAAATTTTGGGGAACACCTATATCAACATTCAATCAGTATCCAAACATACTTGCTATAGGTCAGCCTGTTAATGTATTTTATGGTTATAAAGTTGATGGTATAATTCAAAACGAGCAAGAAGGTCTTGACCAGGGACTATCGGGTGCAATGGCAAAACCGGGTGAATTTAAGTATCTTGATTACAGTGGTGACGGCACATTCTCAAACAAAGACCGTACTATAATTGGTGATCCAAACCCTGACTTCCTGATGAGTTTGTCGCTAAACGCACGCTATAAAAACTTTGATGCTGAAATATTCTTTAACGGTGTATTTGGCAACGATATACTTTACCAGAACAAATGGGGCGGCCAGGCTAATACAATGCCTTTACGCTGGACTCAGGACAATCCTAACAATGAATATCCAAGTCTTCGCCAGGATCGTACATATTATATGTCAGACTGGTGGATACATGATGGCTCGTTTGTAAGAATTCAAAACGTAAATCTTGGATACAATTTCAGTTCGCCAAAGGTAAAATGGATTAAAAATCTGAGACTCAATGTAAATGCTTCAAACTTATTCACATTTACAGGCTTTAAAGGCTATGACCCTGAAGTTGGAACAGATGGCATCTACTGGGGAGGTTACCCAAGATTGAGGAAATGGACTATTGGACTGGACATAACATTTTAAGACTTACAAGCTATGAAAAATAAAATATTATCTATGCTGGCGTTATGTACCATCGTAATGACGTCATGCGATCTTAACGAAGAGCCTTACGGATTTTACTCTGAAAAAAACTTTTACAAAACGGCTGAAGATGCAGAGGTTTCGTTGATGTATGCTTATAACGCATTAAACTTTATTGAATACTCCAGAGGTATATTGTATATAGGTGAGCTGGCTTCGGAAATTTGTGATGTTAAATCGGGTGAAGCTTACGGATCTCAAGATCTTAACAACTGGACAACAGATGCTAATAACGAAACTCTGACTTATTACTTTAAGTATTGTTATATAGGCATAAACAGAGCTAATGCTGTAATTGAAAATGTTGCAAACAGCAGTTTTGATGAAAGTATAAAGAAAAGCCTGCTGGGTGAAGCGCACTTTTTGAGGGCTTACCACTATTTTAACCTTGTTAGAGTTTACGGGCTGGTGCCATTGCAGAAAACTATGGTAAAAACGGTTTCGCAGACATCTCCTGAAATGGCTGAAAATCTGGATGAAATATACGATATGATTATTTCAGACCTCAGAACTTCAGAGAGTTATCTTGGTATTAAGCGCATTGTGGGCAGAGCGGACAAAGTTGCTGCACAGTCTTTGCTGGCTAAAACTTATCTGACTATTGCATCGGCCAAAGAAAGTGGCGCATCAAAATATACAGCAATGGATAAAGATGTTGCTCAGATGTATGATAGCGCGGCTGTATATGCTCACAAAGTACTTTACGATCAGACCGAATATGCACTTGACAACAATCTTCTGAATATCTACGATGTTGAGCATCCTGACGGACCTGAGCATATATTTCTTATGTCTATGGACAGAACAGGTAAGTCTGAAGGTCAGTATTCTAAAATAGGTATGATGTTTCATCCATGGGTGGCTGGTGCAGGCTATTACCTCAAAAATCCTGACGGCACACTGACACTGGCAACATACGGCTGGGAAGTATTTATGACTACAAATGCCTTTTACAACAGTTATGCCGAAACCGATAAGCGCAAAACCGAGCTTATGGTAACTCAGGTTTACGATGCTGCTGGAAATGTCATAGGTAAAAAAGGTACACACTTTACATATGCATTCCCCAGAAAATATGTCGATTCGAAGTTTGAAGGACAAAAATCGAGTGCAAAACCTTATCTGATAAGATTTTCTGATGTTGCACTTATTTATGCCGAAGCTGTTGGACCTACAACTGAAGGTTATTTTTGGTTGAACAAAATCAGAAACAGAGCTGGCCTGACAGATGCAGCAAGTGGCATGAGCGTAGCCGATTTCAGAAATACAGTAGTACAGGAAAGAGCCTGGGAACTTGCATTTGAAGGTCAGAGACTTTACGACCTGAGACGCAAAGCTATAGTTACCCAAAAAGACCCTAAAGCCATTGCAGCAGGTATTACCGAAGAGCAGGCTGCCTTCTACCCTATTCCTCAACTGGAATTAGACTTAAATCCCAATGCTTCAAAGTAATTGATAAACAGTTAATAATATGATACATATAAAAAATATCTTATTGCTTTTGATCACTGCCTCCCTTGTGTGGAGTTGTCAGAACGATCCGCTCGATGAAGTGAATGACGGCAAATGGAACAAAGAAAGAAATATACTTGGCATTACTTTCAACGGACAAGTAGGTGATGCTGTAATAGATCGTGTTGGTGATGCTGCAACAATCAGCTTTAAATACAACACAGCAGCAGGCAATGATTTCAGTAAAATAACTGTACAGGATATTGAGATATCTTACGGAGCTACTGCTACTGCCGACTCTGGAACGGTTCTTAACTTTGATAATCAAAACAAATCTGCAAAAGTAACAGTTACCTCAGCCGCAGGTGAAAGTCTTGACTGGACTATAACCTTAATACCTTTTACCGAAACATTACTGGGTACCTGGAAAATCACAGGTCTTTATGTTTACGGCGGAACCGGTCAGGCTTACGGTGGTACAACTACAGCTAAAATGACAGAAAAATCATGGTGCTGGGATGCTGTAAAAGGCCCTGCTGCCGAACAGGATAACACACTAACCTTCACACTTACTGGAGTTACCGACGATGGAAGTACTTATGGAACTGTGGTAAATAACGCAGGTAACGATGGACTTTATGCCGACTTTTTCTACACTTTAAGTACTCCTGCTATTGATGTTAACGGTTTCTACAGAAAGATACCTAAAGGCTCGGGTGGATGGTTACGTAATTATTCGACAGGTATGGTAACATTTACATTTGCCGATGGCAGCACTTCAACCGGATTGTTTGCAACCGGTACAGAAAATCTGCTGGGAACACAGACCAGAACTATTCCTGACCACGCCTTTGCATTTGCATTGAAAGGCAAGGATGACTGGACAAATATTTACAAGGATATAGACAGATTTGTTTCAAATCCTGTCCGTTATTGGGTGGATATAACAAAACAATAAAAAATCAATACAATGAAAAAAATATTTATAACCATAGCAATATGTTTACTTACAGGTTTGAGCAGCATTTTTGCAGCAGAAAACGGCGTAATTAAAATAGTTGTACTCGGATCGTCAACTGCAGCAGGCAGCGGCCCGACAAACATTGCAAATGCCTGGGTAAATCAGTTCAGACATTATGTTCAATCAAAAAATGCTTCGAGTGAGGTTATTAACCTTGCTGCCGGATACTATACGACTTACCATCTTATGCCTTCAGGAACCACACCTGCAGCAGGCAAACCTGCTCCTGACCCTGAACGCAATATCACAAAAGCTTTGAGTCATTATCCTGATGCAATAATCATAAATTTGCCAACAAATGATGCAAACAACGGTTTCACAGTGGCAGAGCAAATGAATAACTATGCTCAGATTATATCAAAAGCCAGTGCTCAAAAGGTTCCGGTATATGTATCGACAACACAACCACGCAACGGCAGCCTCGAACTAAGACAAAATCTTATGGCTGTACGCGATTCTACAAAAAAGAAGCTGGGCAAGTTTGCGGTAGATTTCTGGACAACTATTGCAAACGAAGACGGTACAATTAAGCCTATTTATGACTATGGCGATGGTGTTCACCTGAATGATGCAGCACATACTATTCTGGCCGACAGAGTTAAAGCTACTGATATTCTATCATACAGCCAGGCAGAAAACCAGCCTGACACTATAAATATCGACCTCGGAACCACTCTTTCGACAGGTGGATGGAACAATCTGGACAATGCTTATGCAGATACAGTTTTAAATCTTGTAAACACAAAAATAAAGGGCACAGGCATTTCAGCTTACATTAACGACCCTTTTACAGGTGTAAATACCACCGGAACCACTAGTCCCGATGCTTCTATCGGTTTCCCCTCGAGTGCAACATCTGACAGTTTTTTTGGTAGTGTTGGCCCTCACGGAGGTATTTCAGAGCCTACAGGCGGTATCCTTTTAACAGGACTTGACCGCAATACAAAGTATTCGTTTACTTTTTTTGCTTCGAGAACCGGAGTTACCGACAACAGGGAAACTCAATACAAAGTTATTGGCCAGATAACCGACTCTGTTAGCCTCAACGCTTCTGATAACAAAGCCAATGTAGTCGAACTTAAAGATATTTTTCCTGCAGCAAACGGAACTATAATCATAAAAGTTAGTCCTGGCAAAAACAATACCAACGCAGCCAAATACTACTTTCTTGGTGCAATCCGCATTACCACAGCAAAACAAGCCGTTGTTTACGATGCAGACGGTACAATAAACGTTGACCTTGGCAGTACTCTTTCTACAGGTGCGTGGAACAATCTTACAAATCCTACAGGCGGTGAAGTTCTTTCAGACCTTGTCAACACTGAAGGTAACAGCTCAGGCATTTCAATGTGGGTACACGACTCATTTACAGGTATCAATATTGCCGGAACCGCGGCTCCCGATGCTAGTACCGAAATGCCTTCATCTGCAACCTCTGACAGCTTTTTTGGCAGCACAGGTGCTCACAGCGGTGTTATCGAAGCAACAGGTGGCGTAACACTGGGCAATCTTAGCCAGACTTCAAAATATACTATTTCGCTATTTGCATCACGTGACGGCGCTACAGACAACAGAGAAGCAAAATATGTAGTTACCGGCAAAACCACACAAACTGTATATCTTGATGCATCTAACAACAAGTCTAAACTTGCTGTTGTTGCCGATATGCTTCCTGCTAGTGATGGTACTATAAAAATTGATGTTAGCCCCGGTGCAAACAATAATAACTCTCTCAAATACTATTATCTGGGTGCTGTAAGAATTAAATACGGTCCTGCAACATCAGCTTTATCTCCTGTAAAAGTTACAGGCAGTCTGAATGCAAAAATTTATCCTAATCCGGTAAAAGACTTTGTAACATTCGATTGCACAACTTTGGAAGCAGGTAAAATTGAAATTAATATCTACGATATTCATGGTCAGCTTGAGCAGGTTTTGACTTCAAAGAGCGAAGCTGGAAGCAATTGCAGCATAAGCTGGAACGGCAAAAATAAGTTTGGAAACAAATTGGGTAAAGGTGTTTATATGTGCAGGATTAACCTGACCACTTCAAATAATACTTTTACAAAAACCGAGAAGATAGTAATTGAATAATTATAACCTGTAATATATACCTGCTTGAAACTGATTAATTTGCTTTTACTTGTATCGCTATGCTGCCTTGCCGGCTGCAATGGCAATAATACAGATCCGGGCACTGCGGACAAGAAGAATAGTATTATTATAAAATCTGAAATTATCACCTCATCGTATATAGGTAATGGTGTTCAATGGGGAGGTTATGATATACTTGAACCCTGGACAGGTAACGCGTCTCTGAGTGAAAGCGACTGGAATAAACTTTTTTCGAGAGTAAGGTATATGCGTCCTCCTTTTGTCAGAATTATGGTGGCAGATGGATGGAATTACATGGTAAACGGTAAATTCAGCCCGTCTAAAAGTGAAGCGGTTTTGACGAAAATACTTGACTTTTGTCAGGCTGAAGGCATTGAGGTTTTACTGGGAGAATGGGGGCATAAAGGTGGAAAAGAGATTGACATGGTTTGGCTTGAGAACTCTGCTGAGTTTCTCAAATGGTTGATTGTCACCAGGGGGTATAATTGCATTCGTTACTATAACATGGTTAACGAGCCAAACGGAGACTGGTCTTCTATTGACGGCAATTATGCTCTTTGGGCAGACCTTGTTGAAAGGTTTCACAAAAAGCTGGTTGACAAGGGTATTGCTGATAAGGTAAGTATTACCGGCCCTGATGTTGCTGTCTGGAAAACCGATTTGCTGTCGTGGATAAGAAATACAAAGGCCGATCTGGGCAATATTGTTGGTACTTACGATATTCATACTTATCCTGATGCCTCTGAAGTGAGGGATGGCTCTTATCAGAAAATGATTGAGGCTTACAAAACCGCGGCTCCGCAGACATCGGCAATGTTAATGACGGAGCTTGGTTTTAAGTATGGAAAGCTTAGCAGCATGGGTATTGAAAATGCAAGGCGAATTTCGGGCGACAAATATTCTTCTGACGATAGTAACATGTTTGTTTATGATGCATTTTATGGCATTGATATGGCTGATGCTATTATTCAAAACATGCTGGCTGGATATTCGGGTGTAATAATCTGGAATCTGGATGATGCTATGTACAACAAGGATGCTAGTGCTTCGACAAAGCTGAAAAGGTGGGGTTTTTGGAATATTCTTGGAAGCGAGAAGTTTGAGAATGCTGCTGATGAGAATATTCGTCCGTGGTTTTACACTATGTCTTTGTTGTCAAGGTATTTCCCTGAGGGTAGTAAAATACATGCTGTCACTCTTCCAGACAAGGCTGGCCTGAGGGCGGTTGCTGCCGAGAAAGACGGAAAATATAGTATTGCTATTGTTAACTCTAATACGGCTTCTTATTCACTGAATTTATTTATGGAAAACGGTATTGAGTTAAGCGGGCTTAGTGTGTTTAACTACAAATCGGGAAAAAATGCCTCGTTTGAAGGCAGTCTTGATAATGAAGGCTTTGCAAAACCTGATTCGACTGATATCAGTATGGATTTTTCTGGTAATGCTTTTGAGAAAATCAGTGTTCCTGCACAGTCTTTTTGCCTCATAACTAATATGAACTGATATGAAAAAATTACTTTCAATTGTATTTCTGATGACTGTAATATGTTCATTTGCTTTTGGTGAAAGCAAGGTGCGTTTTGCTACTGCATTTTCTGACAATATGGTTTTACAGCAAAAAAGTGATGTAAAGTTTTGGGGGTATTCTGATGCTGGTGCTGGTGCTGGTGTTGGTGCTGGTGCTGGTGCAAGGCTTAATCTTAAATGCTCTTGGCTGGAAAAGGCTGTTGAGGTAATTGCTGATGCTGATGGTAAATGGTCTGCAACTGTAAAAACTCCTGTTGGTGGTTATAATGTTCAAAAAATAGAGTTGATATGTGATGGCAATGTGGTTAGTGCTTTGCAAAATGTACTGATTGGTGAGGTCTGGCTGTGTTCGGGGCAGAGCAATATGGAAATGGTATTGATGAATCAGCCGCAGTGGAATCTTTTTGTGGAAAACTCGGAGAGAGAAATTGCCGGTGCCAACTACCCGAATATACGGTTTCTGAATATTCAGAGAAAGGAAAGTTTTGTTCCTGTTGAGGAAGTCATTAATAATGGATGGAAAGTTTGCAATCCTGACAATGTAAAATGGCTGTCGGCAGTGGGTTATTTTTTCGCAAAAGAGCTGCACAAAAAGCTGAGTTTGCCGGTTGGTCTTATTGTTTCGTCTTATGGGGGATCGCCTGTGCAAAGCTGGATACCTGAAAGTGTTGTAAAAGGCAACAGTCTGTATGCTGCTGAGAATGCTGAAAGGCTGGCCGAGCTTAAGGCTTCGGAAAATTCTGAGGAGGCATACGTGAAAGCTATGTCTGCTTGGTTGGAACAGTCTGCCGTCGGTGGTTTCGGGGGGAATGGTGTTGAGTTGGTTTTGCCTGTTAATTTAGAGAAATCTCATGTTGGTAACCATATGGGGCAATTTTCGCTGAGCAAGGAGATTATTGCTAAAGGTGGTGAAAGTCTGCACTTTAATCTGGGCACTATGGACGATTACGGTCAGGTGTACTTTAATGGTGAAAAGGTGTGGGAAGAACTTCGCAACTCTAAATCATACAGCCAGGTTGTTTTTGATATACCTGCTTCGAAAGTGAAGGCAGGCAAAAATGTTATCGAAGCCCGCATTGTAAACGTGCTTTGGGGTGGCGGTCTAACCGGTCCTGATATGTTTTATACGGTTGGTGATGATGCCGGCAAAATTTCTTTGAAGGGCAGCTGGATATTTCGTAAAGGTTTTAATCTGAGCAATGTAAAGGCTGTGCCCAGAGAGGGGAAACCGCTGTTTTCTATGGTTTCGGCATTGTATAACGGCATGCTGCATCCGTTGGTGGACTTTAAAGTTAAGGGCTTTTTGTTTTATCAGGGAGAAGCTAATGTGGGAGATACTCAACGTTATCCTGTGATGCTGACCGATATGATAAAGAGCTGGAGAAAAGCTTTTAACGGGGACTTACCTTTTTATTATGTTCAGATAGCTCCATATAAATATAGTGATGGACAGTATTTTAAGGCTGCAGAGTTGAGACAGTCTCAGGCTTTGGTTGAGAAAACAGTACCTAATACTGCTATGGTTGCGACTATAGATCTTGGTGATTCTAAGAATATTCATCCATCGAAAAAGATGGAGGTTGGTGAGAGGCTTGCAAATATTGCGCTTGCAAATACTTACAAAACTATTACTGACTACAAATTTCCTGTTCCGGGTAGCATAAAACGTGAAGGTGATAAGTTGGTTTTGACTGTAGCCTATGCATTTAATGGTCTGGAAATGAGAGGAGAATGTAAAGAATTCGAGGTTTCGGAGGATGGAAAGAATTTTAGGGTTGCAAGGGTAAAGGTGGAAGGCAGCAGAATTATACTTGACTGGGATAGGCCATTTAGTCCCAAATACTTAAGATATTGCTGGGCAGACGACTGTACCGGCAGAATTTTCAATTCAAAAGGATTGCCTCTATCCTCATTTAAAACAGGGGTGAAATATTAATTTTAGTAACGACAATTTAAAAATCAGATATTTATGATGCTTAAAAAATGTGACAGCAATCCTATTTTGTTGCCTAATGCTTTGAATGATTGGGAGAATCTGGCTGTTTGTAATCCGGGTGCATGGTATGAAGATGGTACTTTTTATTTATTGTACAGGGCTGCGGGCGATGATGAAGATCATTTTATAAGGTTTGGACTTGCTGTAAGCAAAGACGGAGTTAATTTTACCAGGGCTTCAGATAAGCCTGTGTTTGGTCCAAGTTGTAACGGGCCTGACATGGGAGGTGTTGAGGATGCCAGAATTGTTAAGTTTGGTGATGAGTTTTATGTAACTTATGCTTATCGTTCGTTTCCTCCGGGTCGTTACTGGACATTTCCTCACGATGTTGTGAGACTTCCCGAAACGGGACCGGATGCGCCGGCTGTTTACAGGGAAAATATTGCAAATTCGGGGTTGGCAATGACAAAAGATTTTTTCAATTGGAGGCGATTGGGCAGGATAACTCAGTCAAATTTGGACGATAGGGATGTCATCCTCTTCCCGGAGAAGGTGGGTGGAAAGTTTGTTCTTTTACACCGCCCAAAGCAATGGATTGGTGATAGTTACGGGTGTAAACACCCTGCCATTTGGATAACATATTCCGATGATTTGATGGTGTGGAACGAAAAAAGTGAATTATTATTGCAGGGAAGAGAAGGAACATGGGAAGAAAAAATTGGCGGCAGCACTCCTCCCCTTCGCACTAAGGACGGTTGGCTCTTACTTTACCACGGTGTTGAGGAAGGTGGCAAGGGTTATTATCGTGTCGGTGTGGCCTTGCTCGACATAAACGATCCCAAAAAAGTAATAGCCAGAGCTGAAAACTACATTATGGAGCCTGAGTTTTACTACGAAAAAGAAGGCTTTTACAATGGCTGTGTTTTCCCGACCGGAAACGTGATTGTTGACGACACTTTGTATGTTTATTATGGTGCCGCCGACAAATACATCGGCCTTGCAACCTGTTCTGTAAGCGAAATGCTCGAATTTCTTAAAAAGAATGTTTAAGTTTACAGGCAAGATGAAGTTATTGAAGTTGTCTATTTTTTGTTTGGTATTTGGCATGGCTTTTGGCTCTGCCCGTAATGTTCAGGCTAAAAACGAAACCGCGGTTTCGGCAGACTTTGGCAATCTGGTCAATAAAAACATAATTGCAAACGGAGTTCAATGGTCGGCCTACCCGCACGCAGATACAAAAAATGCTGAATGGGGTCTGCTAATGACTCCTGAAAAATGGGCAAGGGTTTACAAAAGGCTTGATTACATCAAACCGGGCATTATCAGGGTTATGGATCAGGCCGGCTGGAGATACTTTAAAGGCATTGATGCCGACGGCAAGACAATACTCGATTTTAATTC
Source organism: uncultured Bacteroidales bacterium (assembly GCA_964522065.1). Lineage (GTDB taxonomy): Bacteria > Bacteroidota > Bacteroidia > Bacteroidales > UBA1402 > UBA8389. Next base: position 14,390 of record CAZFUO010000036.1, read on the forward strand.
TGATGAAGTTAAGGCTTTGTTTAATGTGCTTGATTACTGTCAGAAAAACAAGATTGAAGTTATTTTTGGCGAATGGGGAGCTCCGGGATTTTGGGGCGAACCGGGCAACATTGACCGTGCAGACGATGTTCGCTGGATTTCGATGATAACCCGCTATCTGGACTTTCTTATAAACAAAAAAGGTTATTCATGTATAAAGTACTATAACCTTGTAAACGAGCCAAATGGCAACTGGGCTTCGACTAATGGTGACTGGAAGCAATGGAAAAAGGGCGTTGAAATGCTAAACGACTCAATTACAGCCATTGGACTAAAGGGCAGGCTAACTATTGCAGGCCCTGATGCTGTGGTTGTTTACGACAATCCTGCCTCTGAGTACAAGGGTCTAGAATGGGTTTATGAATCTGTAAATCAGCTTGATCATATTGTCGGAGCTTACGACGTTCATGCCTACCCTGACGGCGAAAATGTTCGTTCGGGCGGTTTCGGCAAGTATTACGGAGATATTTACAAGCGCGTCAAACCTACAGGCAAAAAACTATTGCTCGGTGAGCTTGGCCTTAAGTATTCCGGATCTCTCGGCCTCAGAAACCGCGAGTTGGCAATGGCCGATCCTAATGCCA
>CAZFUO010000036.1:15022-15361 GCA_964522065.1 uncultured Bacteroidales bacterium
TTGTTTATGAGTTTTTCTATGGTCTTGATGTGGCTGACGCTCTGATTCAGGCAATGAACAACGGCCTTGAGGGTGCAATTGCCTGGGATCTTGATGATGCTATGCATACTCAGGATGACAAGGGTGACAAAACCAAACTTAAACGCTGGGGGATGTGGAACAGTCTGGGAACTGAACTTTGCAACAAACCTGAAGATGAAAACCTGCGTCCATGGTTTTATACCTGGTCGTTGATGTGCCGTTATTTCCCTACAGGTATGAACATAGCTGGTACTGTGGTGAGTGCTGATGGAAACGAAAACCCTGTAAGAGTAGTTGCAGGATGTTTGAAGAATGCGG
>CAZFUO010000037.1:0-15345 GCA_964522065.1 uncultured Bacteroidales bacterium
ATTGCCCTTATTTTTGGTAATTGTGATATAGAAACCAGTACAAATCTTGCTTCTGAATGGTTAAGTCTGAATACCAGGTCGCTGGACTCGGTAAGCTTAACTGAAAGAGGTACATTTATACCTCCTGCGTACATCATGGCCAGCTCTCCTATAATCCATGCGTTACAACCTTCTGAAAGTAATGCTAGCCGGTCACCTTTTTGTAATCCCAAAGACAAAAATCCACCACCAAGCTTTATTACCTGATTATGTCCCTGCTTGTATGTTATAGAACGATATCTTGAATCTCTCTCCCATAAAAAAGGCTTATCGGCATATCTTTTAACGCTGTTTTCGAAAAGATCTATCAATGTAATATCTTTTACATCAACATGTTTTTGCGGTTTCCTTGATATGTTTATAGAGGCAATTCTGCTTACGATTTTCTTTCTGTCTACTTTCATATGAAACATTATAATGAATCAATATTTTGTTTGTTTGCAGGATTTTTACCTTCGGCAGTCATTAAGAATTCCAGTTTTGAGGCATAGAATTTTTCGATTTTGCCTCTTACCATTTTCATGGTACTGTTCATCATCTGATTTTGTTCGGTAAAGCCTTCAGGAAGTATTGCAAATGCAGTTGGCAACCATCTTTCGGGGAACATGCCTTCGTATTGTCCGCCTTTTTTGAATGAGTTTATAGAGTCCTGAATTAGTTTTACTGCTTCAGCTTTTCCTTCGGGACTGTCGTAATTTGTAACGGCACGTTTTAATGCATCTTTAGCAGGCACAATTAATGCTACTGTATAAGGACTTTGATTATTGTAAAGCAAAACCTGGTCTATATATGGTGACAATGTGACCAAAGACTCTTCAATGCCTTCAGGACTGTATTTTTCGCCGTCACTGCCTATAAGCAAGCTTTTGAAACGTCCGTAAACGTATAAATAGCCGTCTTTGTCCATGGCTCCAAGGTCTCCGGTAAACAACCAGCCGTCTTTTACTGTGCTTGCAGTTGCTTCAGGATTTTTCCAGTAACCGGCCATAACGTTTTCGCCTTTTATTACGATTTCGCCTTTTTCGCCAACAGGAAGGATATTTCCTTTATCGTCTCTTATAGTCATTTCGAGATTGCTTACAAGATAGCCTGACGAACCAAGTTTATGGTGTTGCATACCGTTTGATGATATAACCGGGGTGGCCTCAGACAATCCATATCCCTGAAACATTGGAATACCTATTGCGTACCAGAATTTCTGCATGTCTATATCGAGTAGTGCTCCACCTCCTATGAAGAAGTCTAGCTTGCCTCCCATTGCTCCTCTCAGTTTTGAGAAAATTATTTTATCAAACAGGGAAACAAGTGGTTTTAATACCCATGTACCCTTACTTCCTTTGTTAAAACCTTCTTTGTTGTATGCTATTGCTACTTTTAGCCCTAGATTGAAAAGTGTTTCAATCATTGGACCTTTCTCGCGAACACCCTTTTCGATATTTGCTTTAAAGCTCTTCGCAAGTGCTGGAACACTTAAAAGTAAGTTTGGCTGTATCTCTTTGATAGAAAGCGGAATATTTTTTAACGACTCTATCGGTGTTTTACCAACCGGAACTGTTGCTATACTTGCACCTGATGCCATAAAGCTGTAAAAGCCTGCAACGTGTGCAAAACAATGGTCAAGAGGTAAAATGAGAAGCGTTCTGTAGGTTTGAGGAATATTCATTAATGATAATGCCTGCTCTACATTTGCTGTATAATTACGATGTGTCAGCAGAATACCTTTTGGATCGGCTGTTGTACCAGATGTGTATGAGATATTTGCATAATCATCAGCTTTGACAATTGATGCAATTTCTTCAAGTTTTCCGGGATTTGATTCATTCCAGATCAATCCTTTTTCATAAACTTCAGAAAGGGATATTTCATTTGCTTCAAGGCCGGTATTTTCGGCTCCGAAAACTATTATCAGTTCGACTTTGCTTAACTTCTCTTTAATTGCCCTTATTTTTGGTAATTGTGTTGAAGAAACCATTATAAATCTGGAGTCTGAATGCTCAAGTCTGAAAATAAGATCGTTTGACTCATTCAGTTTTATTGACAGGGGTACATTTACAGCACCTGCATGCAGTATTGCCAACTCTCCTATTATCCACGAGTTACAACCCTCTGAAAGCAAGGCTACTCTGTCTCCTTTGTTAAGACCGAGCGATAATAATCCTCCACCTAGTTGTTTTACAAGTTTACGTGTTTCACTGTAAGATGTTGAACGAAACTGACTGTCTCTTTCCCATAAAAATGGATTATCAGAATAACGGTCTGTGCATTCGTTAAAAAGGTCAATAATAGTTTTCTTTTGCATAAGATTAAGGATTTTAGCCAATTATTTTGTCTGAAATATCTTTTCCTGCTTTTAAGGCTTTTAAATTTAATTGGACTATTTCATCTCCTTTGCGGGAAAATATTCTTTTTATACCCGCTTCGATCTCATCATACGAAATACCAATAAATGGAGTTGCTGCACCAAGCATAACAATGTTAGCAACTCTGGACGAGCCTATACTTTTGGCAATATCATCAACATCAAGTACTATTTTATTTTTAATTTTATCAAGTGCACTCGTTATATCTTCTTCTTTTGGGTAATTCTGGATATTTATAAAAGGTGATGAGTTGGTAACCAACCATCCGTCTTCTGACAGCCATCCTGAATATCTTAATGCTTCCATAGGCTCAAGTGAAATAACCAAATCGGCTTTGCCTCTTTGAATTAAGTCTGAATAAATAATGCGGTCTGAAATTCTGAGATTTGACTGTACATCACCTCCTCTTTGACTCATTCCGTGTACTTCTGCCTGTTTCATGTACAAATTTTGATGTACAGCGGCTTCGCCGATTACTGCTGCAATCGAAAGAATGCCTTGTCCTCCTACTCCGGCTAAAATTATATCTCTCTTCATTAGTGATTTCTTTTCTTTCTTGATAATGTCTGAACGCATTCTCTTCTGGGAATTATTACAGAGACTCCTCTGTACTCCATTTCCTCTCTCAACATTGTGACCATTTCCTCATAATTCTTTTTTAACGGAACCACGACTTTAAGATGCTCAGGTTCTACTCCAAGACCCAGGCATATTGCTTCGAGTTTGCCTGTTCCTGCTGATGTCTGACCGCCTGTCATACCTGTAGTTTCGTTATCTGAAATTATTACGGTAATTGGTGAGTTATCGTTGATTGCATCCAAAAGGGATGTCATCCCTGAGTGAGTAAATGTTGAGTCACCGATTACTGCAAAGGGATATTTAAGGCCTGCATCGGCTGCACCTTTTGCCATGGTTATTGATGAACCCATATCAACACAAGTGTGCATTGCTCTGAATGGTGGCAGATATCCAAGTGTATAACATCCGATATCACCAAATATTTTTGATTGTTCAGCTTTTTCGTTGTAAACTTCGTTTAATGCTTCAAATACGTCCCTGTGTCCACAGCCTGTGCATAATGAAGGCGGGCGCGGCATAACAATTTCTGGTGTTACGACTACTTCATTTACATTTAGTCCGAATGCTTTGCCTACTATGTCGGGATTGAGCTCTCCTACTCGTGGCAGGAATCCGTTTTTTTTGCCCAATACTTTTACTCCTATGCCAAGCAGGCCTCTAAGACTATCTTCTATAAGTGGGTAGCCATCTTCGAGTACTACAATTTCTTCGCATTCTTTTACAAGGTCTGAAATTTGTTTTTCGGGCAATGGATACTGGCCTATTTTCAAAACGGGGAATGGACATCCTTCAGGATAATTTTCCATCAGATAGTTGAAAGCAATCCCTGATGCAATTATGCCTTTTGACTTATCCTGACCTTTGTAATATGAGTTGTATTCTGAATTGACTGATTTGTCCTGAAAATCGCTTTGTGCTTTTATAAGCTTATTGTAATTAACTCTTGCGTTTACCGGTAAGAGTACAAACTGTCTGGGATCTGAAGAGAAATGCATTTCGTTTTGCGGTTTCTCAGGTTTTCTGATTACTCCCGATCTTGAATGTGCCAACCTGGTTGTTATTCTTAGCATTACGGGAATTTCCAGGCTTTCGGATAGTTCGAAGGCATTGTAAACCATGTCGTATGCTTCCTGTTGATTTGAAGGCTCAAGTATGGGTATCATTGCAAAGTTTCCGAAAAAGCGGCTGTCTTGTTCGTTTTGTGATGAGTGCATTGAGGGGTCGTCGGCTGCTACAAAAACCAATCCTCCAACTACACCTGTAATTGCTGAGTTTATAAAGGCATCGGCAGCAACATTTACACCTACATGCTTCATACAAACTAATGCTCTTTTTCCTGCAAAAGACATACCCAGGGCTGCCTCCATTGCGGTTTTCTCATTAGCTGACCAGGTACAGTGAATGTTTTCAGCAGCTGCTTTGTCTGAAGCCTGAATGTATTCTGTTATTTCCGTTGAAGGAGTGCCAGGGTAGGCATAAACACCTGAAAGACCTGCATCCATTGCAGCCTGAGCTATTGCTTCGTCTCCCAGTAAAAGTAATTTATTCATATATTTTTATGCGGTAATTATTCAAATTATTACAAAAATAAGCATTTCACTCCAGAATTCCTCTTGAATTTAAGGCCTGATGATATTTTGATGCATTATTATTGTGTTGTGACAAAGTGGTCGCAAATGCATGGTATCCTGAAAAATCAGATTTAGCACACATATACAGGTATGAGTGTTTTTCGTAAAACAAAACTGCTTCTATTGCCTTGATTGATGGTATTCTGATTGGGCCCGGAGGCAGGCCTATATTAAGATATGTATTGTATGGTGAATTTGTCTGTGTGTGACCTTTTAAAATTCTCTTTAAAGTGAAATCACCTACTGCAAATTTTACTGTTGGATCGGCCTGTAAAGGCATGTCTATACGAAGTCTGTTTATATACAGACCTGCTACTTTTGGCATTTCATCACTTTTGTTTGTCTCCTCTTCTACTATTGAAGCCAATGTCGAAACCTCGAGTGGTGTCATTTTAATTTTCTTGGCATTATCAGATCTGGAATCTGACCAGAATTTGTCGTATTCTTTTAAAAATAGCGCTAACAATTTCTCTGTGCTTGTATTCCACCATATCTCGTATGTATTAGGAATGAAAATGGTCATATAATTGTATTTATTAAAGCCTTTTTCACTCATCCATGCTGTGTCTTTGAATGTGCTTAAAATGGTGGCTGAATCGGCCATTATCTGTTGAGATAGTCTCCCTGCCAGTTGTTCTACTGTTCTGATATTATTAAATGTTAGTTTTACTGGTGTTTGCACACCTCCTTTTAGCATTCTGGCAAGTTTAAAGTCGGAAATACCGGGAGTTATTTTGTAATGTCCTTCAGGTATTTCGTTTTTAGCTCCGAGCAGTTTTAGAAATAGAGATATTCTGCCTGTTTTTTTAGCCTGATCATTATCTTTAAATCCTTTTAATACCTCATCTTTTGTGGTTTTTGGATAAACATAAAGACTAAAAGGCTCTTCTACTTTTATCGAAGAAGCAAAAAATATACTGTAAACAGCCATTAAAAGTAAAAAAGTTACTGCTGCAATTACGATTTTCCAGGTGTTGTTTATACTGAACTTCATAAGTTTAAAGATTTATGCCTCCAAAAGTAGCAGTTTTTTTTATAATAAATAGTCTATATATTTTTGGTGAGTAAAAAGACTTTTCTATCTTTGCACCGCAAAAAGCGATTTAGCTGCGCTCAGGAAGGATGGGTGAGTGGCTGAAACCAACAGTTTGCTAAACTGTCGTACGGGTAACCGTACCGGGGGTTCGAATCCCCCTTCTTCCGCAACCTAAGAAGCTGTCTTAAGATTTAAGGCAGCTTCTTTATTTTAAATACTGACTTTCGATAAATTTGAGTTGTTTTTCGAGTAATGCGACTTTTGTCATTTCAAATCCATGTTTTTGGGCTTCGATAATTGGATTTGAATATATGCATTCTATTTCCAACTGCCTTTTGTTATCGTAGTCAAGCCTCATACTTGGAGCGTATGGTTTCATCTCATTTGTATAATCGAGCATAACTTTAGCAAAGTTGTCACCGATATTGCTGCCACAAGCACGAGCAGCGGCAATTACCTCAAGCATGATTTCTTTAATAAGCTCATATGAGTTTTCATTTTCCATCATTTGCTTTGTGGTAGCATTTAGAATAACGCTAAGGCCATTGTAGGGGATATTCCAGACAAGCTTTTTCCATCTGGCCAGCTGCAAGTCGTCTGTAAATTTGCAGTCAACTCCAGATGCTGTAAAGTCTTCGCATACCTGTTTAAGTATTTCATCATTATCTCCTTTGTAAGATCCAAGCTCTACCCTGCCATAATCTACATGGGTAATGTGGCCTGGAGAAAACTTTGATGAACAAATAAAGGCAAGTGCACCTGCAATATTTATATCGGGCATTTGAGATGCCAGCTCACTTTCCATACCAAGTCCGTTTTGTATTAACAAAACAACAGTTCTTTCATGAAGTAAAGGTGGAAGTATTCTGGGTAAAATACCATTGGCTGTGGTTTTTAAACATACTAAAACCACGTCACATACTGGCATATCTGACGTGGTTTTATAAGCATTTATTTTTTTTAAGTGAAAATCACCGGCTACCGAGTCAACCTTTAGACCACTTTCTAAAACCTGATTATAATCATTCCTGAAAAGGAAATGTACTTCTTTACCGGAATTGGCCAGTCTGCCTCCATAATAACCTCCTAACGCACCGGTTCCTATAACTGCATATCTTAATTGCATGACATTTTATTTTTATACCCCAAAGTTAAAAAGAAATGTCATGAGAAAATATCAAAAACTACTTTTCATTTAGTTTTTCGAAATACATGGCAAAAGATCGGTACAAAAAATGTGTCCATTTTCCGAATGGTACTATCAGTAATGCCCACTGTGCCAGTACGGTAAAATGTATTATATACAGCCATTTATTTGTTTCAAGCAAATCAAGATCGATAAACAATCTTACAAGAAATGCTGTTAGCCCCATAAGTAATAGCCAGATTACAAAAAACCAGTCTGATGGCTGTGAATTTTTTGAAACGGACTTTTTCTTTTTAATTCTGTCTGAAACAAAATCGACAGTTACAACAAATATTATAAAGCTTAAAACATAGCCTAAAACGTGCACAAACAGGCTTTCTGTTGAAAACCAATTTAAAAATACAGTTGTGAAAAGCAATGAAAGGTAAGATATTACAAGTATAAAATGTTCAAACCATCTTACTTTGTTATCATCACATCCTAAAGCTCTTTTTTGTGTAAACATGTGTATAAACAGGTCAGCAGAAGATGTTACATACTTTTTAAAAGGGATTTTTTCTTTCTTATCAAGAACTGTTAACTTCCACATTCTTATTATATTGGGCAATAATATGACTACTCCTACAGAGAGAATTGCTATTCTTTCAAAATTGTGTCCAAACTCAAGCATTCTTTCCAGTTGAAAACTCATAGAAAAAGCTAAAGCTACTACAAGTGCAAAAACTGCAAGCATGGCTGCCCATGTAATTGTAAGAGATTTATACAACAAACCGGAAACCCCTGTCCAGTCATATTCGGAGGTCAGCCACCTTCTGAGTGACATCATCAGCTCATCAGGATTTGCTTGCCTGGGACAATGTGTACCACAATCACCACAAGAATAGCATTGCCATGGTTTTAAAGATGCCTTTAACTCGTCTTCCAGCCCCAATGTGCTGTATCTGACCATTTCTCTTGGAAACGAACTGTCTGCAGTCGAAAGCGAACAAACGGCAGTACAATTACCGCAATTAAAGCATGCACTAAAGTCTTTATCACCAAATTTCTTTAATTCGGAGGCAAAATCAGGATTTACTCTTGCCATATCTTATTTCTTTATTTTATAATAGTAATAGATTTCATCATCATCCATTCCTTCAGGAACCACAACTGCATATTTGTTCATTGTCATTAGATGATATGTAACCAGGGCTGCATCGAGACCACTGTTTTCAGATATCTGAGGAATTGTATTCTTTTCATCCTTAATACCATCAAGTATTTGCTTCCAAATCTGCGGATATTCCTTCATTGTGGTTAGGTTGATTTCTTCAACTTTTTCTGAAGTTTTTGACTCCGTAAGGATGACATCCCTCATAAAGCCGTCTATCATTGAAAGTATCTCATTATCTGAATATTGAGCCACATCAATTGCGTTCTCCGGACACACGGGAGCACAAATACCGCAGCCTGTACAAACTGCTTTATTGACCATTGCAATTCTCTTTCCGGACTCCAGCTCTACTTCCTTCAAAGCTGTATAATCACATACATCAGAACACTTTCCGCACCATGTACAAGCATCTGCGTTTACCCTGGCAATAATCGGATCAACAGAAACCGAACCACTCTGCAATAATGCATTCATTTTCGAAACCGCCGCAAGCGAAGATTGCACAGACTCACTTATATTTTTTGGTCCCTGACATGCCCCACCAATGTAAGCACCCTTAATTACGGTTTCAACCGGCTTGAGCTTTGGGTGTATTTCATTGAAAAACCTGTCACTACCAATGGGTATCTTAAGTATATCAGATATTTTCACAGAGTCTTGCCTTGGCACCATTCCTGTTACCAGAACAACAAGATCTACAGGTACTTCAATTTCCTTTTTTGAAGTAAGTTGATCAATAACTTTTATAAAGGTCTTATTTCCTTCTGTATAAACTTTGGGGATATCTTTCTCATCATATCTAAGATATAAATCTCCCTCCAGAGAAGACCTTTCGAATAAAAGTTCCTGCTTGCCGTAAGTTCTAATATCTCTGTAAAAATGATAGGTTTTTACACCTTCAAATTTTTCTCTGCATGATATTGCTGAATGAATTGCGGCAGTGCAACATTGGCGTGAACAATATTTGTTTTCACCTTTTTTCTGCCGGCTTCCTACACAATAAATATAACCAACACTCCTCACCTTCTTTCCTTCAAACATCAGTTCACCTTTGGTGTTATCTACAAGTTTTCTGAAATCGGGCAATGTTATTACGTTTGAAATCTCAGAATATCCAAACTCTCCGCTTGCAGGTTTGTAATTTTCGAAACCTGTGGTGACCAAAACCGAACCGACCAAAAACGCAAATCTATCTTCTCTTTCATCAACAGAGATTCTGGAAACGTTGAGTGGATTGAATTTTTGCGGTTTCGATATTGATTTTTCATCTTTGTTTGTGTGTGGTCTTACACGTATTTCGACATTGAAATTGCCAAGACTTCCTGAAACCTTTTCGAGAGTTGCACCTGTAAAAAGTGTTATATTTTCTGTTGAGATAATTTGTTTGTAAAGGTTTTCAGTCAACTCTTTTCCTGATTGATCTGTAACGAACACTTTTTCTGCTTCTCTTATGTGTCCTCCTGTATGAAATTCTTTTTCAATAAGATAGACTTCATTGCCCAATTTTGACAACTCGAGAGCTGCTTTCATTCCAGATACACCTGCACCAACAACCAAGGCGGCTTTCTTAACAGGTATCTCTATATTTTCGAGAGATTCTGAATATGATACTTTATTTATGCCAGCTCTGATAAGTCCAGCAGCTTTAATTGTTGCTTCTTTTGGCCTGTCAGAATGAGGCCATGAACATTGTTCTCTTATATTGACCTGAACATAATTCATCGGATTTAACCCGGCCCTGGCTGCAACACCTTTAAATGTATGCAAATGCAGTTTTGGCGAACACGAAGCAACAACAATAGCATCAAGTTCTTTTTCGCGGATATCACTTATCATATCTTTTTGATTTGAGTCTGCGCAAGCAAACATTACATCTTTAGATATAATCACATTTTCTTCCTCATGAAACATTTTGCCTAGTTGCTCAACATCAACGTAGTCAGAAATATTACCTCCGCAATGGCATATATATACTCCTATTCTTCTTTTCATTGTAATAATTGCTTTTTTCTACCTGTTGTTTAAATATGAAGCAACTTCTGAAGCCGCACATCCTGCCGACAATATTGAGTCAGGTATATCTTTAGGCCCTGATGCAGCACCTGCAACAAAGACACCGGGTATACTTGTAAGTGAAGGACTTATTAATTCGTCAGTTTGTTTGACAAAATTAAATTTATCTAATTCAAGCACCTGATTTTTAAACATTTCAGGTATTCTCTTATTTGGAACCACGCCTGTCGAAAGTACTACCAGGTCATGTTTTGACTCTTTGACTACACCTTTTGCCACATCTTCATATCTCAAAATCAGATCTCCTGTACCATCTTCGTTTTCACGTATTTTTGCAACCTTGCCTTTTACAAAGTTTACACCCATAGATTTTGATTGCTGGAAGAACTCTTCGTAACCTTTGCCAAATGCTCTGATATCCATATAATAGATTGTAATATCAGCCATAGGAAGTGCTCCCATTAGCAATTGTGCCTGTTTAATGGAATACATACAACATATCTGCGAGCATATAGGATTGTTGGAACAGTCACCAGAACAACCGGTATTTTCAATTGAACTATCTCTTGAGCCTGTGCATAAAACATATGCTATATTATCGGGAACTTTTCCGTCGCCCGGTCTTAGAAGGTTGTTAAATGGTCTGGTCGGAGCAATTAATCTATCCATTTGAAGTGAATCAATAACATTAGGATATTTGTCATAACCGTATTCAGGTTTACCCTGGGGAGGGAACAGACTGTAACCGGTTGCTACTACAACAGATTTTGCAATAGTGCGTATTTCTTTCTTTTTCTGACTAAAATCAATTGCATTTGAAGGGCAAACATTTACACATTGATGGCATTCCCTGCAATTACCACAGTCCAGACATCTGTCAACTGCGAGTTTTAACTGGGCGTCTGTATATGTTTTTTCAACTTCTTCCCAACTTATACTTCTATTATTAACTGGTATAAAATCAGGTTGAACAGTCTGCTTAATTCCACCTTTGTAAGCACTTATAATTGGTTTTTTATCTGAAGCCGGCAGTTTATCTCCAAATTCAAATTTATCCATTTCCTGGCCTCTCAAATATTTATCCATATAGAATGCAGCCTTTTTACCTTGCCCAGCAGCTTCAATAAGTGTTGTAGCACCTGTTACGGTATCTCCTCCTGCAAATACAAATGGAAGTGATGTCTGCAGAGTCAACTTATCTACTTTTATTGTTTTATTTGTATTGAGTTCAATTTGATTTTCAAATGGTTGAGTAGTTGGTTTTAAACCTACTGCTTCAATTATCAAATCTACTTTTTCAATATATTCCGAACCCTTTACTTCTACAGGACTTCTTCTGCCGCTATGGTCTTTTTCACCCAATTGCATCTTAACAAGTTTCACCTGTTCAAGCTTGCCATTACTTCCCAGATATGTTACCGGGTTTCTTAGTACCTGTATTTCAACTCCTTCTTCTTCGGCTTCGTGTATCTCAGGTGCAAAGCAAGGCATTTCTTCTCTGCTTCTGCGGTAAACTACTGTAACTTTTTCTGCTCCAAGCCTTAAAGATGTTCTGGCAGCATCTATTGCAGTGTTTCCGCCACCAATAACCATGACTCTTTTGCCGCTCAGGTCTTCTTTTTTACCCAGATTTACATCTCTGAGGAAATCCATACAGCCAACAACGCCCTTCAAATCAGAGCCTTCTATCCCCATTTTTGCACTTACATGTGTACCGACAGCAATAAAAACCAGATCGAATCCCTCATTTTTAAGAGCACTCAAATCGGTTATTCTTGAGTTTAGTTCAATTTCAACTCCAAGTACAGTTACATTTTTTATATCTCTGTCAACTATATCTTTTGGTGCTCTGTATTCAGGAAGAGCCAGCTTTAACATACCTCCTGCTCCGGGTGCGGCTTCGAAAATCTTGACCTGATGTCCATTTAATGCCAGATGGTATGCGCAGGTTAATCCTGCTGGCCCAGATCCGATTACTGCTATTCGCTTACCGGTTTTTTCTTTAATTTCTACTTTTGGAGGTTCGGGATACTTTTGATAATAATAATCGGAAAAATGTCTTTTTATTCTTCTGATATCAACTCCGGCTTCGAGGCCTGATCTTGTACATGCATTCTCACATGGCGCGTAACAGGCTCTTCCAAGGCTTCCCGGTATTGGAATATCTTCAAGGTGCAATTTCATTGCTTCCTCAAATTGCCCGTTTCTTGATAATGTTATATAGCCATATGGTTTTACTCCGCCAGGGCATTCATTTATACATGGTGCTGAATGTCCTTGCCTGTCAATGGTTGCTATTCTTGGATTAGCAAGATTGAAAGGTATATAGGCTACTTTTCTGCCGGCAAGATTAGTGTTGTATTCATCACTTCTCACTTCAGGACAAACGATTTCGCATTCTCCGCATCCTGTACAGTCTTCTTTTACAACATATCTTGGATTTTGAGAAATACTAACTTCAAAATCTTCGTTTGTTTTATCAATGCCTTCAATATCACTGTTAAGCATTAAAGTGATATTTTTATGCCTTGCGGTTTCTGACATTTTAGGAGTTGTAATACATGCTGCGCAATCGAGAGTAGGAAATACTTTGCTCAGTTGTATCATCTTGCCACCTATAGAAAGTCCCTTTTCTACAAGCAGAACCTTTTTGCCCATATCGGCAAGACTGAGTGCGGTTTCCTGACCTGCTATACCTCCTCCAAGTACGAGTACATCGTAATTTTCCTTATTATTATTCATCAAGCTGTTAGTCTTTAATTTCTGTCAAAATACGACCAAAATTATCCATGTGATTCATAAATGGCTCAGCACAAACTGAACATAACGCCGCCATTCTGATTCGCTTGGGATTGATATTCTTTTCTTTCATTATTTGCTGAGCTTCTTCAACTATTCTGTTTGTATGATCAGCGCATTTTGAACTATAGGAACATTCGTGTCCATCGGCAGCAATAAAAACACCGTCAAAACCTTTTTCCAGAGCATGAATTATCCAGAGGGGCTTTATGCCTGATGAACAGGGTAAACTAATTACATAAACAGAAGGTGCGTAATGAATTTTACGTAAACCTGCCTGATCTATACCCGGATCGGAAATCTTTTCAGTAGAAAAGACCAGTATCTTTGGTGTTTTATATTGGCTTTCCATCTCAGTCTTTTCTCAGGTATAGTCTGCTGAAACTATCTTCATCGTAAAATCCAAGATATTCATGGCCTATTTTAGAGCACCATCTTGGAATATCACTTTTTGTTCCTTCATCTGCAGATAAAATCTCCATGATTTCACCTGACTCTATATCTCCTATTGCTTTTTTAGCAGCTAAAAGTGGTCCCGGACAAGCGGTTCCTCTGGCATCAATACTTAAATCTACTTTTAGTGCTTTTAGTTCTTCGTTAGTCATTGTCTTATATTTTAAGTTGTTAAATAAATAGTTGTACTCTGCTTTCTCCGGCATCGGCAAGATATGTGCCCACTCCTACATATTTCAGGTTGGGATAGTCTATCATTTCTTCTTTTTTGAAACCCATCAAGTCCATAGACATCTGGCATATGTTTATTTCAACGCCCAATTCTGCAGCTGTTGCAAGCAAATCTTCAAGTGAGGCTACATTTTTCTTTTTCATAAGGTCTTTTAGCATTGCTGTACCCATACCACCCATGTTAAGCTTGGAGAGTTTTAGTTTTTTACTGCCTTTTGGCAACATGAAACCAAACATTTTTGACATAAAGTCTTTTCCACCAACAGTCTTATCGGGATCTCTCAGCATAGATGTAGCCCAGAAGGTAAAAAACAGTTTAACCTCCATATCCATTGCTCTGGCACCGGTAGATATAATCATGGCTGCCAGTATTTTATCTAACTCGCCTGAAAAAACTACTATTGATAACTGATCTTTTTGTTGGTTTCCCTTAAGCATCTTAATTTGCTTTTCCAGATTTGCAACCTGGGCTTCTAATTCTGTAGTCATATTCCGGTATTTTTGGTATTAGTACTGATTGCAAATTTAATTAATACTCGCAATACTTTCTAATGCGAAATTATATTATTAAACATATTTCTTAAGCATACTTATTAGGGTAAAAAATTTTGTGATTGTATTTTTTATACAGGTATTCTAAACATAAAGACTGATCCAAACCCTACCTGGCTTTCAAACCATATTTCACCACCTTGTTTTTCAACTAGTTCCTTACACAATACTAAACCAATACCTGTACCCTTTTCGTTTTCTGTACCTTTAGTTGAAAAACTTTCCTCTATTTTAAATAGCTTTTTAAAATTATCATTATTGATACCAACTCCATTATCTTTTACAGTAAATAATAAGTCGTTTTCTGATACTTTGAGTGAAATATTTACTTCACCACCTTTGTTAGTATATTTTATTGCATTAGAAACCAGATTTCGAAGTACAGTTCCAAGCATTGAACTGTCTGCATTTACAATACAGGCATCAGGATGTGACAGGTTTATTTTTATATCCTTTTCTATTGCAGAATACAACAACAAATCGTGGACATTTTTTATTGAGTCAATTACATTTGTTTTTGTTGGTGAGTAAACAAGATTACCGGTCTGAGATCTTGACCATTCTAATAAGTTATGTAGTAAGTTTACAGCGTGCTTTGATGACTCTTTTATAATTGAAACATATTTATCAAAATCATCCCTGTCATTTTCCTTTATTTTTTCGGATAATATATTTGAAAAACCTAATATACTGTTAAAAGGATTTTTCAAATCGTGAGCAATTATTGAGAAGAACTTGTCTTTTGTGGCTAGCAACTCGCTTAGTTGAATCTCTTTTTTAATCAATTCCTCATGATTTGCTTTTTGCTCGTTTATAAATCTTGCTTGTAATATATTTTGATATGCACTGTTTGATAGCTGATTTGCAAAGGTGTAAAGTAGCCTTGCAATACTATCAAACCGTTTTTTTGACATTGAAGGGACTTTTAAAAAGGCCTCGATTAAATGATTTTCATCTACACCTATTTTCCTTGCGTATTCTCTCATTTTATCTTCGGTTTGATTTTCATCTCTTACCTGACCTATCATCCAGTTTGCTACGTGATAATTTCCAACAATTATACTTGCACCTGCATCCCACAAACCTCCGCTTAAACATAAGCCTACGTTTGGTCCTTTATGATTTGGTGATCCCAGTACTGAATCAGACTTATAACAGTTAGTACATCCTATTTCGGTTTTTCTGACTACATCTTTGCAGAAAATTGTAAAATTACTGGGGCTGGTTATAGGGGTTCCATCCGGACTTGTAATAATTGAAGCTACTCCTGTTGCATTGGAAAATTCATCCTGCATTTCCTGTATTTGCTTCAGATTAAACAGGTCATAAAATGAAACTTTGTCATCTTCTGA
>CAZFUO010000038.1:0-9041 GCA_964522065.1 uncultured Bacteroidales bacterium
CTGGAGGGTTGTACTGCGCCTATGCGTGACGAAAATCAGCTTCATGCTGCTATAGTTGAAATTATAGCAATGGAACAGGCTGAAGTTAAGTATTCAACAGTTCAGAACTGGTATCCTGGAGATAAGAACGGTAAAGGTGGAATATATAATTTTGTAACAAAACGTGGATTGTGTAAAGGCAATGGTTCAAAAATATTCTGGACACAGGTAGAAACCGGATCGGCAATTACATGGAAATACCCAAGTTGTATTTTAGCTGGAGATCATTCTATTGGAGAATTTTATTCTGTAGCAGTTACTAACAATTATCAGCAGGCTGATACAGGCACAAAAATGATTCATTTGGGAAAAAACACAAAAAGCAGAATCGTTTCTAAAGGTATATCTGCCGGTAAAAGTCAAAATAGTTACAGGGGTATGGTTAAAATATCATCCAGGGCTGAGAATTCCAGGAATTTTTCACAATGTGACAGCCTTTTACTTGGAGATAAATGTGGAGCTCATACTTTTCCTTATATTGATATTAACAATGAGTCTTCTGTAGTTGAACACGAAGCTACAACTTCAAAAATTAATGAAGACCAGTTGTTTTACTGTAACCAAAGAGGTATTTCTACTGAAGATGCAGTAGGTCTGATTGTAAATGGATACGCAAAAGAAGTTATAAATAAACTTCCAATGGAATTTGCTGTTGAGGCACAAAAATTGCTGCAAATTACTCTTGAAGGAAGTGTAGGATGATTGATTGGCTCAGTAGTACTTTATTTACTGTTTGGGGTTACCCTATGACTGTATTAGAATTTGCCGGAGTTATTACAGGGCTTGCTGCTGTATATCTTGCATCTAAAGCAAAGTCGGTTAACTTCCTTTTTGGAATGATAAACAATATATTTTACTTTTTATTGTTTTTCCGTTTCAGGCTTTACTCAGTAATGGTACTTCAGGTTGTATACTTTGTTTTTAGCCTTTATGGTTATTATCATTGGAAAAATCCGTCAAAAGAAGAGTCTGATGATAAAAGCGAGCAAAAAATAAGAGTTCTTCGTTGGAAGAACAGACTATTATATTTTTTATTGATAATTTTTTCCGGTATTGCGTGGGGTTGGTTTGTTATTAAAATGCAAGCGGTTTTTCCTGAGTATTTTGATCCACCTGCTTATCCATGGCTTGATGCTTTATTAACAATGGGAAGTATTGTTGGTCAATGGTTATTGTCAAGAAAATACTGGGATAACTGGCCTTTATGGATTGTAATAGACATTATCTCCTGTATTTTGTATGCTGGTATGGGAATGTTTTTTACTTCAATACTTTATGCTGTATTTACTGCCATAGCAATAAAAGCAATGATAGACTGGAAAGGGATATTTAAGAGTTATTCAAATTTGGTTAAATGAAAGAAGATATTGAAGAGCCTGTAAAGAAAAACTGGAAATTGTTTATGTTTTTAGTTTTGATGATCTTGTTATTATCAGGTACTGCAGTACTTATTGTAAAATGGTATATAGAAAATTCGCAAATGCCGGATTTTCACACAAATAAAACCGCTGTTATTGTAAGCGGAACATCTGTGGCTGTTTTGTTGTTAACATTGATAATAGTATTTATCAGTCTTTATGGCAAAAAGAATAAAGGCAGCAAAAAGAAGAGTAGTAAGAAATCTGCTCTAAAAGTGAGAAAAAAAACTAGTAGAAAACGAAATCTGAAATAATATGTTGTTAGAAATAAAAGATCTTCATGCTTCGATAGATGGCAAAGAGATATTGAAGGGAATAAACCTTACTGTGAACGAAGGTGAGATACATGCTATAATGGGTCCTAACGGATCAGGAAAAAGTACTTTGTCAGCTGTACTTACAGGTAATCCGTCTTTTGAAGTAACTAAAGGTGAGATTTGGTTTAAAGGGAAAGATT
Source organism: uncultured Bacteroidales bacterium (assembly GCA_964522065.1). GTDB lineage: Bacteria > Bacteroidota > Bacteroidia > Bacteroidales > UBA1402 > UBA8389. Next base: position 1,915 of record CAZFUO010000038.1, read on the forward strand.
TACTTGAAATGTCACCCGAAGAAAGATCGAGAGAAGGTATGTTCTTAAGTTTTCAGTATCCTGTAGAAATACCAGGTGTAAGCATGGTAAATTTTATGAGAACTGCATTGAATGAGCATATGAAGCATAAAGGTCTTGAACCGCTTTCTGCAGGAGATTTTCTAAAATTCATGAGAGAAAAAAGGAGTGTTGTTGAGCTAGATAGTAAATTGGCAAATCGCTCTGTTAACGAAGGTTTTTCCGGAGGAGAGAAAAAAAGGAATGAAATTTTCCAGATGGCTATGCTTGAACCATCATTGTCAATACTTGATGAAACAGACAGTGGTCTTGATATTGACGCTCTTCGTATTGTTGCCCTCGGAGTTAACAAATTAAGGAAACCTGATAATTCAACAATACTTATTACTCACTATCAAAGATTGCTTGATTATATAATCCCTGATTTCGTACATATTTTATATAAAGGTAAAATTGTAAGAACAGCAGGTAAGGAACTTGCTTTAGAACTGGAAGATAAGGGATATGATTGGATTAAAAACGAAACCGGTGAATGATGCAACCTTCTGAACAATATATAGAACTTTTTAATCAATACAAGACTGGTATTGAATCTTCCTGCGGTGAGGTTATGAATTCTCAGCGTGAGGTTGCCATAAAAGCTTTTGAAAAGAGCGGTTTCCCTGATGTTGGGATGGAAGATTACAGAAATTGTGACCTTAAAGAAGTCCTGTCTTACGATTATGGCGTAAATTTGAAAAGGGTTAAAATTAATGTTAACCCTCATGATGTGTTTAAATGTGATGTGCCAAATCTGTCCACTAAATTATTTTTTATTGTAAACGATCAGTTTCATAAAGAAGAGAGGGCAGTCACATTTCCTGAAGGTGTAATATGCGGCAGTCTGAATGATTTTTCCAAATCTCACAAAGACCTGGTTTCGAAATTTTACAATAAACTTGCTTCCCAATCGGACGATGGTATGGTAAGTTTTAATACTGCATTCTTACAGGATGGTCTTATTGTATATGTTCCTGCCAATGTAAAGTTGGAGAAACCAATACAAATTATACAGGTTTTATACGGAAATGAAGATATACTTGTACAACGCAGGGTCTTGGTTGTACTTGAAGAAGGTGCTAGTGCCAAGCTTTTATTTTGTGATCATAGTCTGGCACCACACAGGTTTTTGACTAATATGGTTTCTGAAATATACTTAGGAAAGAATGCAAATCTGGAGTATTACGAGCTTGAAATGAGCCATGAAAATACTACCAGGGTTTGCAATACTTTTTCATCTGTCGATTCAGGCGCTTCATTATTGCAGAATGGTATAACTTTGTCAAACGGAATTACAAGAAACAATATTAACGTCAGCTTTGAGGGAGAGTATGCTGAGGCGAAGTTGTCTGGCCTGGCTTTAGGTGAAAAAAGTCAGATTGTTGATAATCATATATTTATTGATCATGCTCAACCTCATTGCGTAAGTAATCAATTGTATAAATATGTGCTGGATGATTCATCTAAGGGCGTTTTTGGGGGTAAGATTATGGTTAGAAAAGATGCCCAGAAAACTGCAGCATATCAATCTAACAGGAATCTTTGTATAACTAAAGATTCAAAAATGTTTTCTCGTCCACAACTAGTGATTTATGCTGACGATGTAAAATGTAGTCACGGGTCTGCAACAGGTCAAATAGACGAAAATGCTTTGTTTTATCTCAGATCGAGAGGCATTTCTGAACATGAAGCCAGAATGTTAATGAAATATGCATTTACATCTGATGTTACAGATGCAATTAGCCTTGATCCTTTAAAGGAGAGAATGAAAATGTTAGTTGAAAAAAGATTCAGAGGTGAACTTGCAAGATGCGCTGGTTGTACAGTAAATAACTGTAAATAATATGATTGAACTATTCAGAGAAATAAGAAAAGAGTTCCCGATACTTAACCAGAAAATCTATGGTAAAGATCTGGTTTACTTCGATAATGCTGCTACTACTCAAAAACCGCTGAGAGTAGTAGAAAGGATAAAATCGGGATATCTTACAACAAATTCAAATATTCACCGCGGTGTACATTATCTGAGCCAAAGGGCTACAGATGCACACGAGGAAGCAAGAGAAAGAGTCAGAAGATTTTTGAATGCTGAAAGTTCACAGGAAATAATTTTCACAAGGGGCACTACAGAGTCAGTTAATCTGGTTGCCAGTTCTTTTGGTGACGCCTTTTTCAATGAAGGAGACGAGATTATTATATCTGCTATGGAGCACCATTCAAACATTGTTCCATGGCAAATGCTTTGTGAAAGAAAAAAACTGACATTAAAAATAATCCCGATAAACGATAAAGGAGAGTTACTTATTGAAGAGTTTAAGCTGATGCTCAACTCAAAAGTAAAGCTAATTGCCGTTACACATGTCTCAAACGTACTGGGAACTATAAATCCGGTTAAAGAAATAATCTCACTTGCTCATAAGAATTCAATACCCGTTTTAATAGATGGCGCCCAGTCTGTGCCTCATATCAAAATAGATGTACGCGACCTGGATGCTGATTTCTATGTTTTTTCATCTCACAAAATTTATGGTCCGTCTGGCATTGGCGTTTTGTACGGTAAGAAAAAATTATTGGATGATATGCCTCCATATCAGGGTGGAGGAGAAATGATAGACCACGTCAGCTTTGAAAAGACAACTTACAATGTCTTACCATATAAATTTGAAGCCGGCACTCCCGATTTTATAGGTTCAACAGGATTAAAAGAAGCCATTGACTTTGTTGAAGAGATCGGACTTGATAAAATTGCTGAATATGAGCACTTCTTATTAGAATACGCAACAGAAAAACTACTATCAGTTGAAAATCTTACTATCTACGGAACCGCAAATACTAAGAGTTCTGTAATATCTTTTTTATTAGATGGTATTCATCCCTTTGATGCAGGCACACTACTTGACCATCTCGGCATTGCAATAAGAACTGGTCATCATTGCGCACAGCCACTTATGCAAAGGTTAGAGATTGACGGCACAATGAGAGCATCTTTCGCATTATATAACTTACCTGAAGAAATAGACACGCTCTGCAATTCGATAAACAGAATTAAAAAGATGTTTTAAATATTATATTATGACTATTAACGAAATACAAGATGAGATAGTTGAAGAGTTCAACTCTTTTGACGACTGGATGGATAAATATCAGCTACTTATAGATATAGGTAATGAACTGGAACCTCTTGACGAGAAGTTTAAAAAGCCACAGTACCTGATAGAAGGTTGTCAAAGCAGAGTATGGGTAAATGCAGAATATGATGGTAAATATATAATACTTAAAGCAGAAAGTGATACCGTTATTGTAAAGGGAATTATTGCTCTTCTTATAAAGGTGCTTTCAGGTAATACACCAGACGATATTATAAATGCAGATTTATATTTTATTGACAAAATAGGTTTGAAAGATCATTTATCACCAACCAGATCAAACGGGCTGGTTTCGATGATAAAACAGATAAGAAACTATGCATTAGCCTTCAAACTCAAGTCTTAACTGGTCGTTAAGAAGTCTGAAGCTTTTTCTGTGGTGTTCGGTTAAGCCAAATTTCCTCAATGCTTCTCTGTGTTCTTCGGTTGGATAACCTTTGTTTGCGTTCCACAAATACCTGGGATTTTGTTCATGCAACATGTTCATGTAATCGTCCCTGTATGTTTTTGCTAATATTGAGGCGGCTGCAATAGACATAAATTTTCCATCTCCTTTTACAACACAAGTGTGAGGGATAGCATTATAATTAGCAAATCTTCTCTCCTCTACTTTTTGATGAGGAAGCTTGTAAATAGGAATTTCTTTTATCGTCCTGAAACGATTTCCATCAATTAACAAATGCTCAGGGGTAAAAGACAGACTTTGGATAGCCCTGTGCATTGCAAGATAAGAAGCATTCAAAATATTTAATCTGTCAATTTCCTGAGCTTCAACTATGCCCAGTCCCCACGAAACCGCATTTTTCTCAATAATAGATCTTAAATAATACCTCTGTTTTTCTGTTAGTTGCTTCGAATCATTAAGCTCTTCGCAGACAAAATCTTTTGGCAAAATTACTGCGGCTGCATATACAGGCCCTGCCAGGCAACCTCTTCCGGCCTCATCACAACCGGCTTCAACAAGATTTTCATTAAGGTATTGCTTAAGCATATTATTATATTTTACTCATATAAGACATGAAGCAGGGTTTTTCCAACTGCGTTTAATGTATTCCTGTCAATATTTGACATATCGTCAGACTGGGTATGCCAGTATGGAACAAATCCTGTACCTGAATTTACATTATAATCAATTATGTCAATACATGGGATTTTTGCTATTTTGTTAATATACAAGTGATCATCGTCAACAGCACCCCCTCTTTCGGATTTAAAATACTTACCAAATCCAAGACTTTCAGCTTTCGACCATACTTTATTCAAAACACTTTGAGCATATTGCATAGAAAAATATTCCCAGGCAAAATATGCAGCAGGATCACCAACCATATCAAGTAGTATTCCATATTTAGCCTGGTAGTTTTCAGTATGTTTGTTATTTGCCCAGTATTGAGATCCCAGACACCAGGTATCTTGTTTCTTTTCTCCTTTGTAAAATTCAGGAGTACCGTAATCTTCAGAATCAAAGAAAATAATATCAATACCGTAATTAAGTTTGCTGCTACCCTTATTAATGTCAAGTCCGATAGCCCTTGCCAGCTCCATAAGTACTCCAACCCCACTTGCACCGTCATTTGCTCCTAAAACAGGTTTCTTCCAGTTTCTGTCATCAGGATCCTGGTCAGACCATGGTCTTGAATCCCAGTGGGCACAAAGTAATATTCTGTTTGTTCTTTCAGGATAAAATGAAGAGATAATATTGTAAGAGTCTAGTATGGTTCCGTCGAAGGCTTTTAATTGCGCATTTTGAATAACAACCCCGGCTCCAAACCTTTTCATTTCTGCAGCCAGATAGTCTTTGCACTTTTTGTGAGCATCAGTATTAGGAACCCTTGGCCCAAAAAGTGTTTGCGCTTCTACATAATGCCATGCACTATCCATATTGAAGTTTGGAACAAAGTTTTCTCTGATTTCTGTACTCATAACCTTATTTGGGCTTTTTGCACATGAAAAATTTATAGTGCTAATAAGAATAAGCGACAATATAGTGAATATCTTTTCTTGTGATTTCATTTTATGCTATATAGTTAAGTTGTGTTCCATTTTTATCAACTGAAATTTTTACCTTTTTCCCGCAAATAAGTGGAAGATTTTCCTCAGTATGCCCAACGGGGAAACTGTAGGAAACAGGGATGTTGTACTCACTTACAATATTGTTAATAATTTCCATTAAAGTAAAGTTCATTAGCGGATCTTCTTCGTATTCACTGAAATTTCCTACAATCAATCCATTAAGTTTTTCCAGAATACCACCATATTTTAAATTATACAGCATTCTCTCAACAACATACGGTTTCTCACCAATATCTTCAATAAATAGAACGCCATTATCGGGTATAAACTCGTATTTACTTCCCCTTAAGCTATAGAGGATTGCAAGATTGCCGCCCCATAGTGTGCCTGTTGTACTACCAAATTTGTTTAACTGATGTGGCATTACATTATAATCGGGTAAATGCCCTTTTAAAATATTTGTAAGCATTACTGTAGGCGAATCTGTTTTAATGCTCTTGTTTTGATATGCCTCAGAAAGTAGCTTTGACATTCCACCGTGAATCGAAGCAATGCCGCTTTTTTGAGCTAATGAATGCAGCATGGTAATGTCACTATAACCAATTATCCATTTTGGACTTTCTTTCAAACCGTTAAGGTCTAATTTTTCAAGTAGATGTATAGTGCCATAACCACCTCTGTTGCAGAGAATTGCTCTGCAGTCTTTATCGTCTATTGCTTCCTGTAAGTCGGTTAAACGATCATCGGTATTGCCAGAATATCTGCCAAATCTGCCTGATGAATGTTTGCCAAAAATAACATCAAAGCCCTCTTCTTTTAAAAAATTACCTGCATTTTCAATAATCTCAGAATCTATAGCACCTGCCGGTGAAACCATTCTGATTATGTCATTTTTTTTAAGGTATTGAGGAGTAAGCATTTTAATATGGTTTGTATTACAAAATTAGTAATTAAAATTCAGCTCTTTTATAAAACAGTATAAAGACTTGAATGATAATAAGAAATCTTACAAAATAGTTTTAAAAGATGAATAATTATAAAAAATATCATTATTTTTGCGCCGTTTTATTTCGGATTGAAAGATTTCTAATTTTTAAAATATACTATAAATGGAAAGCAACATCAATGTTGGATCAAGGATTAAATCAATACGTGAATCTAAAAACATCACTGTTGAGCAGGTTTCAGAGCGTTCCGGTCTGAGTATGGAGCAAATTGCAAGGATTGAAGACAATAAGAATCAACCATCTCTTGCTCCACTGATTAAAATTGCAAGAGTTCTTGGTGTTCGTCTGGGGACCTTTCTTGATGATAATGATAACCTGGGCCCGGTAGTGTGCAGAAAAGAAGAAAAACCTGAAAGTATAAGTTTCTCTTCTGAAACATCATCTTCACACAATAATTTAAACTTCTTTGCTTTAGCTCAATCTAAAGCAGGAAGGCATATGGAGCCTTTTATTATTGAAATTGATTCTGCTTCAAAAAACGGATATCAGCTTTCTTCACATGAAGGTGAGGAATTTATTTTTGTGCTTGAAGGTGAGATCGAAATTACTTACGGCAAAAATAAATACACATTAAGTTCAGGTGACAGCATTTACTATGATTCGATTATTGAACACAATGTTCATGCTGCAAACGAATCAAAGGCAAAAATTCTTGCAGTCGTATATACTCCTTTCTAATATAAAATAATATGCAATTAGTTGATAGGACTCTGGGAGACTGGCTTGAATATTGGGCAGAAAAAACTCCTGACAGAGAATATATAGTTTATTCAGACAGAGATCTGAGATTTACCTGGCAACAATTCAATAAAAGGGTTGATGAGGCTGCTCTTGGTTTCCTGGCTATTGGTGTGAAAAAAGGAGATCATGTTCACGAAGGACAGATTTTCGCAACCTGTCCTGA
>CAZFUO010000038.1:9051-15250 GCA_964522065.1 uncultured Bacteroidales bacterium
CATGTGGGGCTTTGGGCTCAAAATGTACCTGAATGGCTAACTTACATGTACGCTTGTGCAAAAATAGGTGCGGTTTGCGTAACTGTAAATACAAATTACAAACAAAGTGAGCTTGAGTATCTGGTAGAAAACTCCGATATGCATACACTTTGTATTACTGATGGCACCTGGGATTCCAAATATGTCGACATGACATATGAAATGCTCCCTGAGCTCAAAACTTGTCAGAGAGGACAGCTTTGCAGTAAGAGGTTTCCGCTTTTAAAAAATGTTATTTATATTGGCCAGGAGAAATATAGAGGTATGTACAGTGCTGCAGAGGTGCAATTGCTTGGCAGTAATATTGATATAAGTATTCTGAATGATATAAAAAAGACTGTAAAGTCTGATGATGTAATGATGATGCAGTACACTTCAGGTACTACAGGTTTCCCTAAGGGAGTAATGCTGTCTCACTTCAATCTTGCAAACAACGGTTTTCTAACCGGAGAGCATATGGCTTTTACAGATAAAGACAAACTTTGTGTATGTGTGCCTTTATTTCATTGCTTTGGAGTAACTCTTGCAACAACTAACTGTTTGACACATGGTTGCACACAGGTCATGGTTGAGAGATTTGACCCTCTAGTGGTACTTGCGTCTATTCATAAAGAGAAATGTACAGCACTCTATGGTGTACCTACAATGTTTATTGCCGAGCTGAATCATCCGATGTTTGAAATGTTTGATATGTCAAGCCTTAGAACCGGTATCATGGCAGGTGCTCTATGCCCGATTGAGTTAATGAAAAGGGTTAGCGATAAAATGTTTATGAGAATTACAAGTGTTTACGGTTTGACTGAGTCTTCTCCGGGTATGACCCATACAAGAATTGATGATTCTTTTGAAGTCAGGACGCAAACTGTAGGCAGACCGTATGAATTTTCAGAGGTTATTGTAGTTAATCCCGAAACCGGTGAAGAATGTCCTGATAATGTTCAGGGTGAGATTTGTTGTCGTGGTTATCTGGTTATGAAAGGGTATTATAAAAATCCTCAGGCTACTGCCGAAGTTATTGATAAAAATGGCTTTCTTCATTCGGGAGATATCGGATACAGAGACTCTGAAGGCAACTACAGAATAACCGGTAGAATCAAGGATATGATAATAAGGGGTGGAGAAAATATCTACCCAAGAGAGGTCGAAGAGTTTTTATATCATCTGGAAGGTGTAAAGGATGTTCAGGTTGCCGGTATTGCATCAGAAAAATATGGTGAAGAAGTTGGTGCTTTTATTATTTTGCACGATGGTATTGAAATGGATGATCAGACTGTCGTTGATTTTTGCAGGGGTAAGATAGCAAGACATAAAATACCAAAGTATATTTTCTTTATCAAAGAGTTCCCAATGACTGGAAGTGGAAAAATTCAGAAGTTTAAATTGAGAGATCTTGGTCTTGAGCTTTTAAAAGAAAGAGGTATTAAGCCGGTTTAAAATTTTTCAATCCATAAAATCGCCTCAGTTATTATGAGGTACATGCCAAAATTATTTTAACAATCTTTTGGTTTGTACCTCATAATGATTGAGGTTTTTTGTTTTTATATTTTGTATATTTGATGAATGCAAAATTAATAACATTATGAAGAAACAGGCAAAAAGCAGAATAAGGAAAAAAGATCTTATTCAAATGATAATGGACTTTTTTCAGAATGATCCGGGCAGGGCATTCAATTATCAACAGGTTTCTAATGCTTTAGGCTTAACAAAACAAGCCTTGAAAGTCATGGTTTCGGAGTGTTTAAGAGAATTAGCAGTACAAGAGTATCTAATTGAGGTTTCTACATTAAAATATAAGTTTAACGAAAGAGGCCTTTTTGTTGAAGGTGTCATTAGAAGAAGTCGTAATGGGAAAAATTATCTGATACCCGATGAAGGTGGCGAGGAAATAATGATTGCTGAAAGAAATTCAAAACATGCAATGGATGGTGACCGCGTAAGAATAATCAGATCAGCAAAAAAACCATTTAGTGAACCTGAAGGTGAAGTAGTGGCTATTCTAGAAAAAGTACAGACTACTTTTGTTGGTATACTTGAGGTTGAAAAGTCTTATGCATTTCTGGTAACTGACAGTAAAAAGCTATCTAATGATATTTTTATTCCAAAAGAAAGGTTAAAGGGTGGGAAATCAGGACAAAAAGCTGTTGTAAGAATAATAGAGTGGCCTGAAAAATCTAAAAATCCTATTGGTGAAGTTGTTGATATTTTGGGAAAGGTTGGTGAGAATGATACAGAAATGAATGCTATTATGGCTGAGTTTGGGTTGCCATACAAGTATCCTGAAGCTGTTGAAGCTGCTGCCGAAAAAATTCCAGAAGAGATACCCGAGGAAGAAATCAAAAAGAGAGAAGACTTTAGAGGTGTAACAACTTTTACTGTTGACCCTTATGATGCTAAGGATTTTGATGATGCTCTGTCAATTAAAAAGTTAGCCAATAATAACTGGGAGGTTGGTGTGCATATTGCTGATGTGACATATTATGTTGCACCTGGTAGTATAATTGATAAAGAGGCTGAAAGCAGAGCGACTTCTGTTTATCTGGTTGACAGAACAATACCTATGCTGCCTGAAAGGCTTAGTAACGGGCTTTGCTCTTTAAGACCAGACGAAGATAAATGTTGTTATTCCTGTATTTTTGAAATTGACGAAAATGCCAATGTGAAGAAATACAGAATAGCAAAGACTATAATAAGGTCAGTAAGAAGGTATGCATACGAAGAAGTACAGGCTATAATAGAAGGTGGAGAAGGGGACTATGCTGAACAGATTTTAGTTCTTAACGGTATGGCCAAAAAAATGCGTCAGAAAAGATTTAATTCCGGAGCTATCAATTTTGAAAGGTGGGAAATGAAATTTAATATTGACGAAAAAGGTAAACCACTTGGCGTTTTTCTTAAAATGTCTAAAGAAGCTAACCATATGATTGAGGAGTTTATGTTGCTTGCAAACAGAACAGTCGCTGCTCATATTGGTAAAAGTACACCTCCAAAAACTTTTGTTTACAGAGTTCACGATTTGCCTGATGCCGAAAAGCTGGAAGATTTCTCTCAATTTATCAGACGTTTTGGATACAAACTTAAAACTTCAGGTAGCAAAACTGATGTTTCAAAATCTATCAACAGCTTATTAGATCAGGTACAAGGAAAGAGTGAAGAAAATCTTATCGAAACCGTTGCTATCAGATCTATGGCAAAAGCGATCTATTCAACTGTAAACAAGGGACATTATGGTCTTGCTTTTGATTATTATACTCATTTTACATCTCCAATAAGAAGGTATCCCGATATGATGGTTCACCGATTGCTCGACAGATATCTGTCGGGTGGAAGAACCGTCTCAGTTGAAAAATATGAACCACTTTGCAAACATAGCTCTGATATGGAACAACTTGCAGCGCAGGCAGAGAGAGCATCTGTTAAATATAAAATGGTTGAGTTTATGTCAGAAAGGATAGGTAACGTATATTCAGGTGTAATATCAGGTGTTACAGAGTGGGGATTGTATGTTGAGATTGATGAGAATAAGTGTGAGGGAATGATTCCTATAAGAGAGCTTGATGATGATTATTATGAGTTTGATGAAAAGAATTATTGTTTGACGGGTAGAAGAAAACGTAAGGTTTTCAGACTTGGTGACCCGGTAAAAATTGAGGTAAAAAAAGCAAATCTTGAACGAAAATTACTCGATTTTTCACTTGTCACTTCAACCAATAATGATTGATTGTGTACATATTGACGTAATGTGTGTAAAGAAATTGTCACAAGTCAAAAACTAGGTTAAAAACTTAAGTTTTAAACTTTGTTCAGGACACCAAATATGCAAAGAATTTTTACCTTTGGAGCAATTGTTTATCTAAAAAAATAAGTATTATGTTTGATTTAACTGGTAAAGTTGCCGTCGTAACAGGCGGTAGTGGTATTTTAGGACGTACAATGTGTGCCGGACTTGCACAACAAGGTGCAACAGTAGTTATTCTTGACCGTAATCCTGAAACTGGTGAAGCTGTAAAGTCTGATATACTGGCAGCAGGAAATAAGGCTGACTTCTTTGTTTCTGATGTTCTTAGTATTGAAAACCTTAAAGAAGTAAGAGAAAAGGTTTTAGCAAAATACGAAAAGATTGATATTCTTATTAACGGTGCAGGTGGCAACATGCCGGGAGCCAGCATTCAACCAAATCAAAGCTTTTTTGAAGCAGACGTTGATTCTATAAAGAAAGTTATTGATTTGAATTATTTCGGAACTCTTTATACAACTATGGTTTTCGCAGAACCAATGTGCAAAAGAGGTAAAGGAAGTATAATAAATATATCATCTGCATCTGCCGAAAGACCTCTTACCGTTGTTATGGGTTATAGCTCAGCAAAAGCAGCAGTAAAAAATCTTACACAATGGTTATCTGTTGAGTTTGCAACAAAATATGGAGAAGGTGTGCGTGTAAATGCTCTTACACCTGGTTTCCTGCTAACAGATCAGAACAGATTTTTAGTTGCAACAGCAGAGGGAGAACTTTCACCAAGAGGAAAACTCATTGTGAACAATACACCGATGAGACGTCTGGGTGATCCAAAAGAATTGCTTGGCGCTGTTATCTATCTTGCAAGCGACGAGGCAAGTTTTGTTACCGGAACCACAACTATAGTAGATGGTGGTTTTGATGCCTTCTATGGCGTATAAAAAAATGTTCTTTTTTAAAACAGCAATGAACAAGCCACAAGGTTTGGTCATTGTTGTTTTAATATATCAAAAAAATTAACCAAAAAATTGTCGTATCATGAGCCTTCAACTTAAAAAAGAATGTAAATATTCCTTGTTGGTTGCAACCAGCATGGGTGTAAGAATTACTCCTGTAAATGGACAACCTGTTCATAGCAGTAATTTATTTGAAATGCAGGCAACCAGTGCCGAGACTAATGTTGCCAGTATTGCTTCATATTTGGGCTTACCTGTTAAGGTTTTAACCACTTTTGTAAAAGACAGCCCAATTGCTCAGTTTATTAAGAGTAATCTAAAGAGTCGTTTTATGGATTTCGAAGGTCCGGAAGTACCACAGGGAGATCCATGGGGATACAGACATCAATTTAATATAGCAGACAGTGGTTACGGTTCCAGAGGCCCTCGTGTTCAGAATGACAGAGCAGGAGAGGTTGGTCGTACACTTAATGTTAAAGATTTTGATTTGGAAAGAATTTTCGGAAAAGAAGGAGTTCAGATAGTACATCTTTCAGGATTGATTGGTGCATTGTCAAAAGAAACCACAAATTTCTGTCTTGAAATAGCAAGAGCAGCAAAAAAACATGGTACTCTTATTTCTTTCGATTTAAACTACAGAGCATCATTCTGGAAAGGTCGTGAAAAAGAACTTAGTGAGAGTTTTGCTGAAATAGCATCTCTTTCTGATATCCTTATCGGAAATGAAGAAGATTTTCAGCTTTGTCTTGGTATAGAAGGGCCTGAGGCCGGTGGCAAAGGTATTGAAGGCCAGATTGATGGTTTTAAAGGAATGATAGGCAGAGTTAAAGAAAGCTATCCTAATGCATCAGTATTTGCAACAACATTAAGACAAGTTGTAAGTGCTAATGAGCATTTATGGGGCGCGATTATGCTCGAAGGAAATGAATGGCAGGTAATCGAGCCAAGAAAAATAACAGTTCTTGACAGAATAGGAGGAGGTGATGGATTTGTTGGAGGTTTATTGTATGGTATCCTTAAAGAATGGGCACCAGAAAAATGGCCACAATTTGGTTGGGCTACAGGAGCTTTGGCAACAACATTCCTTACTGATTATGCTCAACCTGCAGATGAAGATATGGTTTGGAGTATCTGGAAAGGTAATGCCAGAGTAAAAAGATAATATTATGATATACTACGAAATCGGATCTACCAATATTGAGTTGAGCAGAGAGGATCTTCAAAAGGGCCTTTTTGAGGCACTTGAAAAGATTGGCAACAAGAACAAGGTTCTTGCCATTCCTCCTGATTATACCCGACTTCCAAGTCGTGCCGGTGAACTTACCGAAATGGCCTGGCATTTTTACGGAGAAAAATTGACTGATGTTTTGCCTGCTTTAGGTACACATTCTCCAATGACATCAAGTCAAATAAGTCATATGTTTGGACAGCTTCCTTCATCACTAATACGTGAACATGACTGGAGAAATGA
>CAZFUO010000039.1:0-15216 GCA_964522065.1 uncultured Bacteroidales bacterium
CCGTTCAGTCCCGGATCTGAATACTGAGATTTAGCAATATAATTTTGTGTAGTATTAGGCAACATCGAAGGGTTTATAGTAATATTACTGTTTGTAGCTGCAATAATACCGTTTACAAACAACTTACCTTCACCTTTTGAGGTCTGTTTATTCCAGGAAAAAGTAAATGTAATCTGCACCCATTCGTTGGTTGCCAGCGGCGAACCCGCATCAACAAGTTGCTCTTCCCAACCATTTTTGATGGCAAATCTCAAACTATTTGCGCCCGATAACGGAGTCAGAAACATATTATAATTAGTACCCGAACCGAAGTCAAAAATCCTTGACCACCCGTTTAGAGATTTAATATTCACCCTTACAGCAACTGAGTAATTTTCAAGAGTATTAATAAAGCCCTGAGGCATTAATAAATAGTCAGGTACATTTCCAAAATAGACTCCATTACCCTTAAAACCTGTTTGAATTACTGGATTACCTTGCAATGTACCATTCCTGTTATTACCGGAAACATCGCTAACAAGATTATTATTAATGGTTTCAAAATCATAGTGAAGTATAAGTCCGTCATTTAAAGCAGCATTTGAAGAAGAACTAAAAACAAAAAACGAACAAACAAAAAGCAATAAAAATAGTATATGTTTCATCAGTAAATAAATCTGTGGTATGTATATGCAAAGTAAGCTATTTCTGCACTTATACACGTCCAAACATGTCGCAAAACATATTAATTTCAGTAAATCCTTCATTATTGATAGTTTTTGAATCATTTCTGACTGCTCTTTAGAGCAGGTTGGAATATTTTTGCATTTCATTATAGTTTTATTTGAACATATCTCTTTATCATGAAAAAAGCGTTTAATTTTTTTGCTATTATTGTTCTACTCTTTTTAACAATTTCAAGTCTGGAAGCATCAAACCGGACTCCGATAAGAAGACCCATTTCACCACAGCAACCAATGTGGCTGATACACATAGACACATGGAATTATGCAGATCCTCAAAAAATTATTGAATTAATTCCTGCCGACATACGTCCATATGTAGTAATGAATATATCTCTTTCCATCAATCACGATGAAAACACCGGAAAATGGATTACATGTGAATATGGTTACGAAACCGCAAAATCCTGGCTGAGGACTTGTGCCGAAAACCAGATGTGGGCAGTAGTACAACCTTCAAGCGGCGGTTTCAGCCACTTTTCAGACTTCGATTTAAGTGTTTATGAAGAGCTATTCAGAGAATACCCTAATTTTCTTGGTATAAATTATTGCGAACAATTCTGGGGTTTTGATGACAAATTTTCTGTCACTTATCCACAAAGACTTGCACATTGGGTAAATCTGATGAAAGTAAACCAGAAATACGGAGGATACCTCATAGTAAGCTTCTGTGGCTCATACTATGGAGCAAGTCTAAATCCTATTGCAATGATGAAACGTGATGCTGAGTTCGCTGCAATTTGCAAGGAAGACCCTGAGCATTTTATACTTTGTGAAAAATACACATCAGCATATGGATTTTGGGACATCGAAAGTACATGTGAAGGAACATATCTATCAGGTTTCTCGGGCAATTACGGTATAAGATTTGACCAGTGCGGATGGGTTGGTAATACAGCTGAAGAAAAATTCCCTGTTGCTGCCGGATCTATTCCGATACTAGAGCACGTAATGCTTACCGGTCAGACTATAATAGACGGTCCTGAACTTATATGGCAACAGTGTTTCAGAGAATTAAATGCAGGCTCTACACCTGACGGTTTCTCAAAAAGAAGATGGGAAAGATTTCCACAATTTGACAATCTTAATATTGACCACTTCAGAAAAATACTGGACGGAACAGTTAGGATAATGAGCCGTAAAGAAGTTATAGACCGCACAAAAGTTGTGGTAATAAATGATATAAAATCAGGAAATGACCAGGATAAATACAGTACTCCTCAAACACTTTTTGATGGATTATACAGAATGGATAATGATGGAACATATCTTAACAACACCAGTTACTTCAAAAAAACAGGAAGATATCCTACTATACCTACCGTCTTCCAATTAGGTGATTCACTGGCAAATACTTTTCAGGTAAAAGTAAACAAATCGCAATATTCAAGTCGCTGGGGTACAACCTCAACAAAAGTAAACGAATTTAACAACCTCTTCCCGCAAGAGTACACAGGCGACATTTATGCAGGCCGCAATGAAAACGGCTGGATAGTTTACAACCCATACAAAACAGGCAAAACCGCAAAAGGAATAATTCCATTTAAATATAACACTTGCGAAAAAATGGAATTAACTCTTTCACAATACTCAACCGGAGTTATAAAAGAGTTTTCAGATAAACTGACATTTTATCTCACCAATTACGACAATTATTACACTGCCATGAAATCTGATACAATAAAGATCTTTGGCAGTACCACCGAACCTTCATTTACATACTTCGACAGAGGCAGCCATCAGGCAAGTGCCATTAAAAAAACATGGACTGAGGGTATTTTCACTCTCATAGTAACACATAACGGCCCTCTCGATTTAACAGTAAATTGTTCAGGAACCGCTACAAACAGACTTACTTCATTCAAAACAGCAGAGCTTGTTATACCGGCCTTACCTACTGTTTACACAGGCCCAAGACAATACGAAGCAGAAAACTTTGACTATAAAAACATAAACCGCAACTACACAAGTGGTGTAAACAGCGGAGTAGCAAATTATACAGCACAGGGATTCCTGAAATTCGGCACAAACTCAGCAGCAAGCATAAGAGACACAGTAAATGTACTTAAAGACGGTACATATGACATTGACATAAAGTATTCTGCCCCCGCAGGCAATGTCAATCATATTCAGTTATATGTAAACAATCAGATGAAAGCAATTCCAACTTTCGCCAGAACCGCTTCAAGCAGTACATGGTCTGTTTGCAGAGTAAAAGCAGAATTAAAAGCCGGCAAAAATGTAATAATGCTAAAAGCATCAAGAATAGGCTCATATGAAATCTTCTTCGATAACGTAGTTATTTCAAAAGAAGATAACAGCATGTATAACTTTCAGAATGATGCAGCCTCAGAAGTAAGCACTAAGCCCGCAGCTCAATTTATTGATGTAAAATCAGGTAGTGCAGGAGTTGTCAACTATTCATATTCAGGAAACGAATCAGGAAAAGCTTTAAAAACATATACAACCGGTAACCTGAACAAAACCGGAGTTGCAGATCTGGAACTTTTGCCAAATTCATCATCAGACCATTACCTCATATGGAAAGAATATGTAAACAGTACAGGCGGCAAAAAAGGATTTATATTAAGAGGTTCAGAAATATGTGCATATGCAGAAGGAATGAAGCAAGGATACTTGTTTGTATCAGAAAACAATGCTGATAACACTGTAACTATTAAAACTTATATCGCTTCTGAACAATCCCTGATTGCTTCAGGATCATATACTTCAACATTCAAAACTACAACAGGCAGTCCATGTTGGTTCAGAGCAACAACAACTGGCAGTCAAATTAAATTTGAATGTTCACCAGATAGCATAAACTGGTTTGGAGCAAACAACACAAGTTTTACCGACAATAAATATACCAAGGGAGCTTGTCAATTTGTTTGGGGACTAGGTTCAGACAATCTCGATTGGATTGTGGACAACATTGTATTAAAATCTGGCGCATTATCGGTTTCGAAGTTAAAAATTAACGGATTTAATTACATAGAAGGAAACGGACCTTCAGCATCTCAATCTTTAATACTGACCGGGAAAGATCTTACAAGTGATGTTAAAATATCAGCACCGGTTGGGTATGAAGTCTCATTATTGTCAGACAAAGATTTTGGACAAGAAGTAGTACTAACTCCCGAAAACGGTAACTTCAATAGCAAAAGCGTTTATATCAGATTAATTCCGGGCATGAGTACAGGAGTTTGTTATGGCAACGTTGAAATAAGCACAGAAGGCATTGACACAGTTGCGGTTTCGTTGACAGGAAGTATAAGCGGGCTGATGTCATACACTTTTGACAATGACAAATCGGCAACATTTGCTCAGACTCCACCTGCAGACAAGGTTGTTATTGCAAGCGGTAATGGAGCAACAGCCGGTGTTGCACCAACTCCTTTAAGCAACAATAAAGCATTCAGAGCATTTAGCGGAGGTGAAAGAAACGGTACAGGAGTTGCAACTTTGAGCATGTTTCCTTCTGCTGCAACAGAATATAGTGTAACCTGGAAGTACACAATAGGTTCGGCCAATACAGAGTACAAGGTAGGTCTTTTATTACGCGGAACCGCTCCTGCAGCATCAACTACCACTGGCTATGTTTCAGGTATGATGCAGGGATATTTATTCCTGATATACCACAACACAAACAAGACAAACACCGAATTCAGGATTTACAAGCCTGTAAACACAAACACCTCACTTGAAAGAATAGCAGTCGGAACTGTTGCACTTTCACCTGCTGTAGGCACACCTGTTTGGATAAGAGCAAGTACATCAGGAATTAGCCCTGTTACTCTTAATTTTGAATATTCTACCGACAGCATTACATGGAAAAAAGGAACCACAACAAGTGATGCTACAGCACCATTCAGTGCAGGAGCAACTCAGATAGTATGGGGTCTGGCAGCCGGTGGAATTGATTTTTATATCGACAACATTACTTTTGCCGGCTCAACAGGAGTACCTGCACCTCTGACTAATGTAAACAATGACAACATCACAGTTGTTGAAACCGAATATTACACAATTTCCGGTGTAAAAGTCAGAAAGACAACCAGTGCGCTTAAGGGTCTGTACATATTGCGCAAACTGATGTCAGACGGTTCATACAAGACAGAAAAAGTCATGTTTAAATAATCTGTAAAACAAACAATTAAATAATGAGAATTAAAATTTCAATATTATCTGCGGCTTTAGTTTTATCACTTTTACTTTTCACTAATGCAAATGCTGCAGTTAAAACTGCAACAATCAGAATAAATAAAGATATTAAATATCAGAAAATTACAGGTTACGGCGGTTTCGTTAACAGTCCTCAGTTTGGATACAATCATATGTCAACCACTGAGATAAAAAAAATGTGGGGCAAAAACAGTGAAGGAGGCTATAACATAATGCGTATTTATCTGCCTGAAAACGAAAATAACTGGAACATTTCCCTCGAAACCGCTAAACTTGCAAAATCACTGGGTCTGATTTTATTTGCAAGCCCATGGACTATGCCTGCATCCTGGAAAACCAACAATAATATTGCAGCCGTATATACCGATGCAAACGGAGTTAAGCAAATAGGATATCTAAAAGAAGAATATTATGATGACTATGCTGATTATCTGAACAGATACGTCACATATATGAGAAATAACGGAGTTGAGTTGGATGCTATTTCAATTCAGAACGAACCTGATATGCAATCAACATATCACGGATGTATTTGGACTCCTGCACAAATGGCAAAGTTCATAAAAGAACAGGGACATCGCATAAATTGCAAAGTCATGGCTCCCGAAGGAGTTGGTATAACAGACAATTATGTAAACGCCATGCTTGACGAAGGTGTACTTGCCAACTTTGAAATTTTTGCCGGACATCAGTACAGTTATATCCAGAGCGGTTTGACAAAAATGCAGGAGAAAGGCAAAGAAGTCTGGATGACAGAATATCTTATCAACTGGAATGAAAATCAAGCCACAACCAGAAGTTTTAACTGGGCGATAGACGGTTTTAGTTTTGCTGGAAAACTTAACGACGCAATGGTTGCAAACGTAAATGCATGGATACATTATGCAACAAAAAGATATTACGGACCAATGGGTGACGGAACCAATGGAACCACATCGGGAGTTATCACCAAAAGAGGTTACATATTATCACAGTATGCAAAATATACAACAGGGACAACCAGAATCAAAAATGATTTTATTGACGAGAGCAAATCATTAAACGGCTCTTCATATATTACCCAAAGCGGGGACAGCCTTATTTTGATGGTAATTAATCCATCAACAGACTCATACACAATAACGGCCGATCTGCCATTTAACACCAGAACTGTTAAAAAGCTGAATACATCTGCAACACAGAATATGTTTGCATCAGTAACTAACATAACAGAAGAAACCTGCAGACCAAAAATAACTGTAGATGCTTCGAGTGTTGCAACATTTATTTTCTCAAAAAGCAGCGAAAGAGAAGTTTCCAAAATGACAGGCGAACCATATCATCAAAGTAAAATTGATAATATGACAACAACTTCAGCCTCTTTTGGAACAAGCTACAAATTAAGCGGAAAGACAGCCGTATTTGATAACAGCAGAGCATTACTAAGTTCAAATACAACTGCAGCAAACGGTTATATCAAACTTGACGACGAATATAATCAACTTGTATTTCATATCAATACAATAACCTCAGCAATGACATTTACATCTGCAAATACAACTTTGTACTATGTAAACAAAAGTGGCGTTGCCAACTCATTTAACTACGGAACCGTTACATACAACTCTTCAGGCAATTACGAATGGATAGTTGATATTTCAGATAAAGCATTACAAGACGGATGTACAGGGCTAATTGGTCTGAGAAATGGCAATTACAGCTCAATTCTAACAATAAATTTCAAAGATGTCTTTATGAGAACCGGAAATGAGAAAAACTATAAATTCTCAGGCATCTACAGCAAGAGTGATAGTTATCTGCTTGATTGCCTTGAAGATTCCTCATATGTATCGTTAGATTTCACAAACGTAAGTTCAATTACCAAAGACCAAAACTGGTATACAACTGCAGCAAACAAAAACTGCATTTACTATATACCCGATACAGTAAACAATCATAATAATAATGTTATCAGCGGAACCACCTGCGCAAATCTGGTACTAAATCAAAACGAAGGCGACTTTTTCGCATATAAACCATTTACAGCATCAAACGCCTCACTTACAAAAACATTTAATGAGTACGGAGTACTGACACTTCCGTTTGAAGCCATAATACCAGCAGGTTTATCAGCATATAGCATGCTTCAGTCAGGTTCAGAAATTGTATGTACACAAATTTCAGACAACAAAATCCCTGCAAACACTCCTGTTATGATAAAGGGTACAGGCACATACACCTTCACAGGATCAGGAAATGTAAGTACATCGTCCAAAGTTAGCTCCAACGGATTTAAACCAGTTTACATTTCACACAGAGCACCACTAAACAGTTTCATACTCAAAACCGTAAACGGAAACACTGCTTTTTATAAAGTAAGCACAACAAATGAAGTTAACCAACATCCATTTAGTGCATACTATTATCCAAACACAGTATTGTCAAATACAAGTCTGACATTAAAATTCAACGAAACCGCTGTCGATAAAATAAACATTGACAAACAAAATTCAGACGGCAAAATCTATGATGTTTTCGGTCGCCCGGTAAAAGAAATGAAAAAAGGCATATACATCGTTAATGGCAAAAAAGTGGCGATACTATAATAATAGAAAATCATAAAGTTTTAAAGATCCGGCATTTGACAATAAATTGCCGGATTTTTTTTTGCAATACACTTGCCCAATAAAAAATCTTTACTTTAATTTGCGGTTATTAATAGACCTATTAAACAACCTTATTAAATACAACTATCAAACTATGCAGGAAAAGACAGAAAATATGGAGCAAGCTATAATGGATGTAGCAGAAAGGCTGTTTCTTGAAAAAGGGTTTTCAATGACATCCACAACAATGATAGCGAAAGAAGCAGGTTGCAATCAGGCACTTGTTCATTATTACTACAGAACAAAAGAAAACCTGTTTAAAGCAATTTTTGAAAACAAATTCAGATACTTCTTTGAAAAAATACTCGATTTCCAATTTAGTGAGGAAGTCAGCTTCAGGCAAAAAGTAAAACAAATCATCGAAACCCATTTTGACCTTCTGAGTAAAAACAGAAAAATGGTACCACTTTTATTAAATGAACTTACAAGAAAACCTGA
Source organism: uncultured Bacteroidales bacterium (assembly GCA_964522065.1). Classification (GTDB taxonomy): domain Bacteria; phylum Bacteroidota; class Bacteroidia; order Bacteroidales; family UBA1402; genus UBA8389. The sequence continues at coordinate 7,991 of CAZFUO010000039.1, forward strand.
ACACATAAAATCTATCAAGGAAAATCTGGAAGGAACATATTTTAAAGTAATTAAAATGTTCATTGACGAACTCGATAAAGAAAAGGCATCAGGAAATGTAAGACAGGACATTGAATTTCTCGATCTTATTATCACAATAATAACTTTAAACCTTTCCATATTCATACTACTACCCATTGGTAATGAGATACTACAGCTTGATGATGAAAGAAGAAATTATCTTTTAAAACATCGCAGACAAGAAAATGTAAAAATTATTTTCAGCTATTTAGGCTACGATATAAAAGACATAACAATATGAATATCAGATTAAAACTAACCATTTGTCTGTTTGTCATAACTGTTTCAGCAATGGCACAAATGACAATAGAACAATATCAGGAATTAGCTGTAAAAAATTATCCAATGATAAAGCAGCATTTCCTTATAGATGAAACCGCAAAACTAAATCTCTCAAACGCATCAAAAAGCTATCTTCCTGGTTTAGGCATTTCAGCAAGAACAACTTATCAGTCTGATGTTACAGGAATACCAGAAAGCCTCGAAACAATGTTAAGTCAGATTACAGGCAGAAATGTAAGTTTTCCCGGTATCCCAAAAGATCAATACCAAATAGTAGCAGAATTAAATCAAACCCTGTGGGACGGTGGCGCAACAAAAAGTCAGAAAAAAATAATTAACTCCGGCCAAACAGTCGAAAAAGAAAAACTAGAAGTAGATTTGTATACTATTAAAGAAAAAGTCAATCAGTTGTTTTTTGGCATACTAGCTTTAAACGAGCAAATTACTCAAACTGAAATACTCCAAAAAGAACTTCAACGCAATTACGACAATGTATCTGCTTACATAAAAGGAGGTGTTGCAAATCAATCAGACCTCGATCTTGTTAGAGTCGAGCAACTTAAAACAGAGCAAAGGCAAACCGAATTAAAAAGCAACATAAAACTGTTTAAAGAATTGCTGGCTTTTATGACAGGCCAGCCCTCACCAGAAAATATCACTCTCATAAAACCTGAACAAGAAAATATTTCAATCGACGCTCAGTTTTCAGAAAGACCAGAAATAGACTTATTCAATGCACACCTGGAATATCTCGAATCACAAAAAAGCAGCATATTGAGCACCAGCCTTCCAAAATTCGGGTTATTTGCACAAGGAGGATACGGTAATCCCGGCCTAAATATGTTCAAGCCCGGATTTACAACATACTATTTACTTGGAGCCAGAATGTCATGGAACCTTAGCAGCCTCTACACACACACCAACAATATCAAAAAAACCGAAACCGCACAAAAAAGCATCCAGATACAAAAAGAAACATTCTTGTATAACAACAAGTTAAATCTCTCAAGGAGCACCAGTGAAATAAACAAAATAAGAGAACAACTTAAAAAAGATGAAGAAATAATAGAGCTTAGAAAAAATATAAAAGTTTCAGCCGAAAATAAAGTAGCAAACGGAACACTCACTATATCAGATTTACTCAAAGAAATCAATGCCGAAAACCTTGCATTACAGGAAAAGAAACTAAGAGAGATACAACTTCTTCAAGCTATTTACAATCAAAAATTCATAACAAACAAATGAAACACATATTCAATCTTTTATTTGCGACAAGCTTAATTATATTGTCGTCATGTGGTGACAAAAAAGAAGATTTCGACGCATCAGGTACATTTGAAGCTGATGAAATAACAGTTTCTTCAGAATCAAACGGAAGAATACTAAGTTTGAACATATCAGAAGGAGAAAATATCGAAGCCGGGTATCTGTCAGGAGAAATAGACAGTGTGCAGATTTTCCTGAAAAAAAAGCAATTAATAAACAGCATTAAAGCAATAGAAAGCAGACGCCCTGAAATTAAAAAACAGATAGCTGTAATCGAACAACAAATATCAACTCAAAAAAAAGAAAGATCCAGGATAGAGCAACTTTTACAGGCCAATGTAGCAAACAAAAAACAGCTGGATGATATAAACGCAAGCATTTATCTTTTAGAAAAACAGCTCGAAGCCCAAAGATCAACTCTTTCAATAACATCAAACGGTATAACTGAAGAAGTAAGTACAATGATGGTTCAGATAGAACAACTTGAAGATCAGTTGAAAAAATGCAAAATAACAAATCCAATAAAAGGTACAGTACTGGTAAAGTACGCAAACGCAGGAGAGCTGGCTGTACAGGGCAAAGCGATATACAAAATAGCAGATATCAGTAATATGACATTAAAAGCATACATTACATCAAACCAACTTACACAAATCAAAATAGGTCAGGAAGTCAAAGTTTTTGCAGATTATGGCGATGATTACCGTGAATACAAAGGCAAAGTCACATGGATTTCTTCTAAGGCAGAGTTTACACCAAAGACAATACAAACCAGAGATGAAAGAGCCAATCTTGTCTATGCAATAAAAGTCATGGTCAAAAACGATGATTTTCTTAAGATTGGAATGTACGGACAGATAAAGATTTAAAACATATCTGATGATACAAAAAGAAGATATACCTGTTTTCTGCCAATCGCTCAGCAAAAGATATCTTAAAATGAGTCCGGTAGAAAAAATTGATGTTACAGCACTCGACGATATAAGCTTTAGCGTCAATAAAGGTGAAATATTCGGCATTATTGGCCCTGACGGTGCAGGAAAGACAACACTTTTCAGAATACTGACCACCCTCCTTCTCCCCGATAAAGGAGAAGCAAAAGTTGAAGGTCTCGATGTTGTTAAAGATTTCAGGGAAATCAGAACAATAGTCGGATACATGCCCGGAAAGTTCTCATTATATCAGGATCTGACAGTAAAAGAAAACCTTAACGTTTTTGCCAGAGTCTTCAATACATCAATCGAAGAAAACTACCACCTTATTGAAGACATTTACAAACAAATAGAACCATTTAAAAACCGCAGAGCAGGAAAATTATCAGGTGGAATGAAGCAAAAACTTGCCTTATGTTGTGCACTTATACATAAACCGAAAGTATTGTTTCTCGACGAGCCCACTACCGGCGTCGATCCGGTTTCCAGAAAAGAATTCTGGGAAATGCTCAAAAGGCTAAAAAAAGAAAATATCACAATACTGGTTTCGACACCATATATGGACGAAGCAGCAATGTGTGACCGAATTGCATTAATTCAAAAGGGGCGGTTTCTGAAGATAGAGACTCCGGAGGAAATCAAAAACCAGTTCGGACATAAATTGTACACAGTAAAAAGTGAAGAAATGTTCAGACTGCTCAACGATTTACGAAATAATGATATAATCAGAACCTGCTATGCATTTGGCGACTCGCATCATATAACGCTAAAAAACGAAGAATACTCAATAGATAATCTTTATGAGACACTCAAAAATAAGGGACATAAATCTTTAGAAATCATCGAAACCGCCGCAGGTATAGAAGATTGCTTTATGGAACTGACAACAAACGATGAAACCAGATAAAATAAAAACAGACACAGTAATTTCGGTCGAAAAACTGACCAAGAAATTCGGGACTTTCACTGCTGTGGATGCAATTAGCTTTGAGGTAAAAAAGGGTGAAATATTCGGATTTCTTGGAGCTAACGGTGCAGGCAAAACCACAGCTATGCGTATGTTGACCGGATTGAGCAACCCGACTTCAGGTAAAGGTAGCGTTGCAGGCTTTGATATTTACACTCAGACCGAGCAAATAAAAAAAAGCATAGGTTATATGAGCCAGAAATTTGCTTTGTATGACGACTTGAGAGTATGGGAAAACATTAGACTATATGCAGGTATATACGGAGTTACTGAAAATCAGATAAAACCAAGAACAGATTTTCTACTTAACAAACTTAAGTTAACTGATGAACGCAATACTTTGGTAAAAGATCTTCCTCCGGGTTGGAAACAAAAACTGGCCTTTTCTGTGGCAATTTTTCATGAACCTGAAATAGTCTTTCTTGACGAGCCGACAGGTGGAGTCGACCCTGCTGCAAGAAGAAACTTTTGGGAAATGATATACGATGCTGCTGACAGAGGTATAACGGTTTTTGTTACAACACATTATATGGACGAGGCAGAATACTGTAACAGAGTATCGATAATGGTTGATGGTAAAATAGAAGCGCTGGACAGTCCTGAAAATCTCAAGTTGAAATATAATGCAGCAACCATGGAAGATGTATTTCAAAAACTGGCCAGGAAATCAACACGTAAAGCAGATTAAGATGAAGCAGTTTATAACATTTGTACAAAAAGAGTTTTACCATATATTTCGAGACAGGTGGACAATGATTATTTTGTTATTGCTGCCAATTGTGATGTTGATATTGTTTGGATTTATGATGTCTACCGAGGTTAAAAACACCAGATTTATGGTTTACGATCCTTCAAATGATGTTTCAACTCAAAGCATCATAAACAAGATTTCAATGAATGAATATTTTATTTATGAGGGGCGTTTAAAAAATCCGGATGAAATCGATAATATATTTCGCAAAGGCAGAGTCGGATTGATTATAGTTTTCAGCAGTAATTTTAGTAAAGGACTGCAGGCAAACGGTGATGCTGCAATACAGTTAATCACCGATGGATCAGACCCAAATACTGCCTCAACGCTTACAATGTATGCTACAAGTCTGGCTGCAATGAATTTGCCAGGTAACATTAAAACCGAGATAAAATTGTTGTACAATCCCACACTGAAAGGTGCATACAACTATGTTCCGGGTGTTATGGGAATGATTCTTATGTTAATTTGTGCCATGATGACATCGGTTTCGATAGCAAGAGAAAAAGAAACCGGTACAATGGAAGTCTTACTGGTTTCACCGATGAAACCAATACAAATTATAATTTCAAAAGTTATTCCATATTTTTTTATTTCCTGTTTTAACTTGACTACTATTTTACTTTTGTCTGTTTTTCTTTTGGGTGTACCAATAAACGGAAGCCTTGGATTGCTAATCTCAATATCTCTTATCTACATTTTTGTTTCATTATCTCTGGGATTGTTAATTTCGTCAGTTGTAGATAAACAAATGGTTGCTCTGCTTATTTCAGGTATGGTCTTGATGTTACCTGTAATAATGCTATCGGGTATGGTTTTTCCGATAGAAAATCTACCATGGTACTTCAGGTGGATGTCGGAAATAATTCCGGCAAAGTGGTTTATTAGCGCAGTCAAAAAAATCATGATACAGGGTGTTGGCATTGATGCTACAATCAGAGAGTTTACTGTACTAAGTACAATGGCTGTTGTTTTGATAGCAGCAAGTTTAAAAAGTTTCAAACACAGATTAGAATAATTATGCTTAAGTATTTAATAGAAAAAGAATTCAAGCAGTTTTTCAGAAATAAATTTCTGCCCAGAATGGTTATAATGTTACCATTTATGGCTCTTTTGATATTCCCACTTGTGGCTAATTTTGAAATTAAAAACGTAAAACTTATAGTAGTTGACAATGATAAAAGCCCCTTATCAAATCAACTTATCAAAAAAATAGAATCTTCAGGTTATTTTATAATCACAGGTTTTGAAGACACATACAAAGCAGCTATCAAAAATGTGGATGATAACAAAGCCGATATTATACTTGAAATACCACAAAATTTCGAAAAGCGATTAATCTCAGAAAACAAAACCGACCTGCTGATTTCAGCAAATACGGTAAATGGTATGAGAGGAGGTCTGGGCAGCTCATATTTAAATGCAATTGTCTCAGACTTCAGCATACAATTTATAAAAACACCTCTAATCGGGGCAAAAATTATTCCTCATTACAGATTTAATCCCGGACTCATTTACAGGGTTTATATGATACCTGCTATTATAATAATGATGCTTGCCATAATTTGCGGTTTCCTGCCTGCCCTGAATATTGTTAGTGAAAAAGAAAGCGGTACAATTGAGCAAATGAATGTAACACCTGTGAGTAAGTTTTACTTTATTCTGGCCAAACTTATCCCCTACTGGGTAGTCGGATATGTTGTTATAACAGTCTGTTTTATAGCCGCATGGTTGTTTTACGGATTTCTACCAACAGGTAGTTTTATAACACTATATCTGTTTGCAACCATATTTATATTTGCAATCTCAGGCTTTGGACTGGTTATCTCAAATTACGCAAAAACCATACAGCAGGGTATATTCATGATTTTCTTTTTTGTAATAACCTTTATTTTTATGAGTGGTCTTTATACTCCGGTAGCCAGTATGCCTGACTGGGCTCAGGTACTTAGCAATGTCAGCCCTTTAAAATACATTATTAATGTTTTTCGCCTGGTTTACCTTAAAGGAAGTACGGCCTCAGATCTTGCGGTTCCGTTTTTAGCATTGATTTCATTTGCAGTCTTCTTTAACAGCTGGGCGGTAATCAGCTACCGCAAAAAAAGCTAGTTACAAAATACCCTATTTGGGGGGTGTTTTTTGATATTATGCCTGAATATATTTGTGGACTAAACTTAGTTTACCATGAAAATATTCAGGCATTTTTATTTGGTTTTTATATTCTTTGCAGGTTTACACTCTGCTGAAACTTACGGCAAAGACTGCAAAAGAATGGTTTATGTTTATGATATTGCAGTTTGCGTTCCTAACGCTCCAGCTTTGTTATATCAGGCAAGCGATGGATGTGTCGAACAGCTGCTTTTAAATTCAAAAGGTTCGAACGAGTTTTTCAGTCTGGACTTTCAGCCGGTGAGAGTTTTACAGTCTCCAACAGAGCAGATATTGATTGGTCCTAGCCAGGGTCCTTATTCAAACATTGATTACATGATCTGGGGAGAACTAAAAGATACAGGAACAGGCAGATATTCAATCACCTTGTATCTGGTTACAGCCAATACCAGACAAAATGTTGCTAAAGGAACCGCAGTTTTTACAGAAGCAGGTGAGGCAAAATTTTCAGGAATGACTGCTGCCCTCAGTCTTGGCAGTACAGGCACAGGCTCGCGAAGACTTATAGACGTAATCACCGATTTTGAAAAGAAAATCAGAAAAGACGATAACCGAAAAGCTATATGTCCTGAAGTAGTGTACCTTATGAAAGAAAAATCTATTGATACAGAAGCCAATAAAGATGTTTTACTAATGTTTCAGGTAAAAGATGCAGACGGAAATCCTGTAAAAGATGCAGATGTTTACATTAGGTGTGATGAAGGCAAACTTGATAAAGAAGAGTGCAAGTCAGATCAGTACGGTATGGTTAAAGTTACCCACAAAACTCCCGATAAAAACACAGAGTACAGCATTAAGT
>CAZFUO010000040.1:0-15002 GCA_964522065.1 uncultured Bacteroidales bacterium
CACTCACGGTTTCGAAGAAATTGCCCATAGCTTCCCAACTTAAAGAATCTGAGGTTAATTTTCTGGAACGTAATACATACTGTCCTCCAGCCACATTTCCTGCCACAAAATAATAATACCATCCATTTCTTTTACACATTACCGGACCCTCAGCCCAGCTATACTTTTTTGCCGTGTTTACCCAATCAAGATTTATAACTTTATCTGTAAGATGACCATCTGTACCAATTTTTTGAATTCTGTTTACAAATTGTCCGGGTTTAATCAGCATATAAGGTGTGCCATCATCATCTACAAATATTGAATTATCATATCCTATAGGCCCTGTATCGGCTGTTGTTCTGACTTTTACCGGAGCAGACCATGGCCCTGAAGGAGAATTAGATTTTGAAAAGTACTGGCCACCACCTGCTGTATTTGAGAAATAATACCAATAATAACCGTAAAAATATGAAAGCGTTCCACCCCAGATACCACCTGCAGGTTGACTACCCATCAAACCTGACCAGTTTGAAGGCACAATTCGGGTTAAAACATCCCAATGAACCAAATCCTTTGAATGATAAATTGGAGAGTATGGTGTGAAATGGAAACAAGAGCCTGAAGCATAAAAATCATCCCCGACTTTTAGTAAAGAAGGATCCGGATGATCACCCGGAAATACAGGATTTACATAAGTTTCAACAAGATTATATAAAACTGATGGATCTGTACCAGGCTTGCCTTCATCTAAATTACTTACAGTGTATTGCATTTCTGATTTACAGAAAGCAATCTTATCCAGATCAAGTCCGTCTTCTCTGCTACCCCATTGAAAATCTACTGTGGTATTAGGCTCGCTGACAGAAAAAAAAACGGGTGAAGTTGAATTAAAAAAACGGGAAACATTCAACCATTTCCAGGTTTGTGTACCAGCAGAGCCAATATAACTTACAACTTCATCAGGTTTATTATAACCGGCAGCGGCAACTCCATTTATCATATACCAACTCTCAGGAGTAGTTACAGATATTTGCCCAAACGTTTTTCCGAAAAAAAAGCTGTCATCAGAATAGCTTCCGCTTCCTACTCTAAACCTTGCATAAAATTCATAAACACCAGCTTCGGGGAAATTTACAGAAAAAGTTATAACCTTGCTGGCAGTTCCCGGTGAAGATGTTGCATTATTAGCCTTAGGGGTTAAGTAAATTACATTTCCCTCAGTAATTTTGTTGAAATCACTGCCTGCCAAAGCATTCTCTGCTTCGACTATAACTGGTAAGTTAACTGCAGAAACAAAGTGACATGTTATAAAAAACAAAATAATCAAGATCTTTACCAGCTTCATATTTTTAAACACCTTATTAATTAGAAAAGAGCAGGTGAGAACTCTTTTAACTGTCCTCACCTGCTACAATAATTGTTATAATCTAAAAAAGTTTATTTAATCAAAACTTTCTTCACATCAACTTTTCCGTTATCGTAAATAGTCTTCACTACATAAAGTCCTTTTGAAATACGATTAACTCTGAAACCTTGAAGTGTATAGTATTGTACATCTTTTACTTTAGCATCACCAATATAATTGTCTTTCATACCTGTGTATGTATAACCATCAGCTTTGGCAACCATGTAAAGTGCAGCATCACCCCAGAATAATGAAGGAGTATATCCGGCAACCGAACCGGTATGAATACCCATAGTGAATGTACCATCTACAATCTTAACGTTCTTGATAACAGTTGGAGTTGCAGGCAATCCCCATCCAGCAATCATAAAGTCTTGTTTCAAAGTATCAGTACCCTGAACAACATAAAAATAATATTTGCCCCTAATATCGTCAAGAGTTTTTCCGTTGCCTGCTGGATCTCCGGTTCTGGTCTTCATATGAATATTATAAACACCTGCAGGAATACCTGTTACTTTTTGTTCGAAATTATTAATTGCCTGATTAAATACAGTTGCATAAGTATCAACTACCATGTTAGATGGTGCAGCCTGTGCACCTGTTCCTCCACCGGTAATTTCATTGCTTGTTGTCCAACCCGGGAATGTTTTATTATTCAGGTTATTTACGGTAGCAAATGTATAGAAGTTAGGATTTTTAATATAACTGGTTAATTCCAAACTGTCAACCAATGTTGAATCTTCAAATGATTTACCAAACTTGATTAAATCAAGCGCAAGATTATGATGCAGATATTGTTTGATCTTTTCGTTAAGAGCATTTACAATAGCATCTTCGTCAAAGAATGTAGCTTTTGCAGCATCAAGTTCAGGACCGCTGAAACCAAGTCTCTCTGCAGTAACAATAGCCTTATTTGTTCTGTAAGTCATTGCAGCAATACCTGTTGATATTAAATTCTGCAATTGATTTGCATATGTGTATAAAGTATCTGAAGCCATTTTTAATTTCGCTTCGTCTTCCAGACTTACAGCTTCATAATCATCAAGAGCTTTGCTCAACCTTGAATAAGTAGGTAATGTTGTATATTTTGTAGAAGCATTTGTAGTAAACTTCTCGTCAGCAAGTGCAAGATGTGTTAAGTAATTATCTACCAACTTTTTGTGATTATCCATAGCTAATGCTGTATTTGTTACAAATGCAGCAGCTGCTTTATATTCACTTGGTGAAGTATAAGCTTCAAGTTTATACTTATTAATTGTATTTATCAAAGTTGTCTTTACAGAACCGTCGTAAAGTGTAGAATCAGCAATTAATAACGAGTTTTGTGCAACTGCTAAGGCAGAAGTCAATAAACCTTTATACAATGCAGCAGTTGAAGGAACATTTATCATAACTACCTTTCCAAGCACCATTTCTCTCCATGCTCCTACACATGACCATTCTAAGATATAATCATTTTCATTTGGAACTATAAATGTGATTTCGTAGAAAGTAGCGTTGTTAACAACTTTAACGATTCCAGGGGAATTTTTTACACCACCCAGATTATTTGGAGAAGCAACTTCTTTGGTAAACGCAACATTTCCAAGAGTATCTTTAACAGTAAAGATTGGTTTTTCAGATTGTTTCCATCCTACAATATAGAAAGAGATAATATGCTTACCTGCTTTCAGATGAAGTCTGTTGTCTGGATAAGTTCCGTACTGAATATTTGCATTGTCAGTATCTGTTGTACTTCTGAAATACAAACCCATTTCAAAATTACCGGTTGGTGAAAATGCGAATATACGTGGCCCTGAACCCTGAGAAGTACCACCATCTCTGCTACCATTTGCGGTTGAGTTGAATTTCCAGCCTGCAGGAAAATAATTCTCACCTTGTGCTTTGAAATTATCTACAAATACTGTATCTGATTCACCACCGGCTGAAGCTCCGAGTGTAACCATCAAAACATCATCTGCATCTGCAGGTATACCTTTTTCGCTCTGTATATCAGATACTGTAATACTATATTCACCTGCTGTTAAATTAACATTTTCAGGAACATTAAATGTCAAAGTTTCTGAAGCTCCTGTTTCACTCAAAATCATGTTTATCTTACCTGCAGTACCTAACATCACAGCTTTTGCTGAAGAGCAATCAATTTTCTTGCTGTATGTAAACTTGTAAGTTTTAGTAGTCAATGGCAAGTCAAATGATTCTGCTTCAGGAGTTGCAGACTTAAGGAATGGAGGATAGTAAATGATTGAAGAACCTGTAAGGTCAATATTATGGTCTGCTTCTTCATCTGTGAAATTAGCAACCATCATATTAAATGTAGGATCCCATGAGAATGGACGCATACCGTCTGTATATTTCAAAGCAAGTTCTGAAGTCACAGGATTTGTAAAGCTAACTTTTAACTTACCATCTGCTGTATCATCAAGATAATCTGTTGCAAGGAAAATATAAAAACCAGTTGGCTGAACTTCAACAGCTTCAACAGCAAGCTCTGCTCCGTCAAGAGTTACTTTTACACTTTCAACAGGAAGTGAAGCTGTTTCGTAATCTTTATCTTTACGAAGGTCAGCACCATTAATAGCATAACCAAAATCAACTTTAATAACATCACCATTGTACTGAATGCTCTTAATTGTAGATTTTTTTACAACAACATCGTCAATGTAATATGTTCCCGGATTGTAAACATTTAAAGCAAGAAAATGATTGATGTTTAGTGGAGCTGCATCTGGTTTTGTTGATGCGTAATAAGCTTTTTGAATTGAATCGCTGGTATAGAAAAATACCATATTCATTTTTTTCCATGTGTTTGCATCAAAACCATTGTGAGTGTATTCATAAGGTTTGTTTTGAGCAGCAAGATAAGGCACATCTGCATTTTCACCACCAACCATAAGAGAAGCCTTAATGTTTGATGTTGCTGCAGAAGCACCAGGAAGTGTAAAGTTATTATCTCCCTTTACCCAAAATGACACCCTGTATGATGTATTAGGTTCCATAGGAAGATTTCTGAATTTTAACGCTCTTTGCCAATTATTACCGGCAACAAGTGCATTTTGTAACATAAGAGCGTTCGTACCCTTGTGAGATACAGCACTGACTGAGTCCCGGGTATCACCCTCAAGGAAATTGATATACTCCAGTTTTCCAACCGTTAGTTCTGAAGACGGAGTCTCAAAACCATAATTGAAAACCTCTTGCGCAATGGCTGACAATCCTGTCGCCACCAGCGCTACGATAAGTAAGAGTCTTTTCATAGTAGTCTAAGTTAAACGTGAATATTAAATTGATTAAAAAATTATTTTAAAGGTAAAAACCAGTTAGTTCTTTCAAGTAGTTTATTATATAACTCCTGATTTACAGCATTAGCTCCATCTCTTGATGCAATTTTTCCGGCCAGATAAGAATTATCATTTCTTCTCATTGATATTCTCATAAGATCGTAAAATCTGTATCCTTCAAAGCTGGATTCAAGCGCCATCTCATCACATATAAGATTTTCTACATAAGTTATGGTATCCATCTTAGTAGGCAGAGATGGTATTACATAGTTTTTGTTAGCAGAAGCTATACCTGACCCTCTCTGATGAATTCCAATTGTATTACTTGTTGTAAACACATTTTTATCCCATGTTAATAATCCAAGTGGAGCTGCATTTTTGATCTCAGTAGAATCAACATATTTTCCAATACTTGTTTCTGTCATACCATGTTTCAAAACAGCAAAGGCTGCAGTAGGAAAACCCGCTCTATTTAATGCCTCTGCATATCTCAAATAAATCACGCCAAGACGATAAATAGGAACATGTCTGTTTATTTTCCTTACTGTTTGTCTTTCTGTAGAATAAGTACTCAATGTGGAATTGCTTACATTCCTTTTTTCAACAATAGAAAAAAGTCTTAAGTCACCGACATAAAGATCACTAAGATTATTAACAGTTGGAGCATACAAAGTATCACGTGACGATGTTGCCTCATTCATATAAACAATACAGTTTGACTGAGACATTGAAAGATTCAAAAGAGACTTTGACAATGTTGCCTGATAATAGTAATCATTGTCCAGTGTTGAATTATAAATATTCCTCAAATCGCTCATAAGTCCGTCAAACTTAGTAGCCTCCATAGGAATATATGTAATAATTTCATCTGAAGTAACCTCTGAAAGAATACTTCTATAAGAATCGTTTAATATCTCGAAAGTGTTATGACCATTGTACCAGCTTACTTGATTAGAAAAAATTGGTGCAGGATTGTTAATATCAGTCAGATAATCGTGATAAAATTTTGCTGACTCGTTGTATTTACCCGCCCACAAACATAAATCGCCTAATAATAGTCTAACAGGAATAAAGAATTTTCTTGAATTCTGACCACTTATAGAGCCGTAACCCGGATACTGAGTATTTATAAAAGGCATCAAATCTTCTATAAAATACTCACTGATTTCTACAATATTCTTCTTTGGATATTCTGCCTGAGCCTGCTTTTCTGTTAATATTGGTTCTAATATAAATGGAACTGAACCATAAATTTGAGCCAATTGTAAATAAGTCCATGCTCTGTACGCTTTGACAACAGCATATTCTTTTATAAATACCGGATTATTTCTCTTTTTGAGAGAAGTATCAGCATTTGCAATAAAAAAATTACAGTTATTTATCACAGCATAATAATCCTGGGGAGAATTATACTTGTTCTTTGTATCTGCAGTAAAGTTTGCCAATGCCTGAAGTTCTAGATTTGCACTATATGTTAAAGTTACAAGATCTCCTCTAAGCTCGCCAATCAAAACTGTTTTATCTGCAATTCTTTGCATTCTGTTTATAATACCTGTTACAGAATACACAGTATCATTTGGAGTATCCAGTTTATTATCGTCTGCAAATAAAACCTGTTCTGAGTCAAGGTCGAAAATATTCTGACAACCGGTAAAGCTCACCGCTGATATCAGTAATATTGAAAAATATAGGATGAATTTTGTTTTCATTTCTCTTACAATTAAATATTAATCTTCATTCCAAATGCAAAGCTCCTGCTCTGTGGTACAAGTCCCCTATCAATACCTTGCAGCAACACATTATTACTTAGTGAATTATCAGGATCTCCTCCAAGATAATTTGTCAGTGTAAATATGTTATTAGCCGATCCCCAAATTGTGAATCCCTGTAAATAAGTTGACTTTAAAGGTAATGTATAACTTAAAGTCAACGATTTTAACCTCAGATAAGAACCGTCTTCAATCCATCTGTCAGAAAATCTGCTGTTTCCCATAGGATCTTTATAGGTTATAACAGGAATATCTGTTGTCTGACCTTCAGTAGTCCATCTGTTATTTAATGCAGTAGTCTGATTGTAGAAATTACTACCACCCTCAAGGATCATTCTTTGATAATTGAAGATATCATTTCCCAATGAGTAACTAAATACAGCATTCAAATTGAACTTGTTTAAGCTAATATTTGTGAAGATATTTCCATAGAAATCAGGATTAGGATCACCTATTACTTTTCTATCACTTTCATTTACTTCACTATTATCTTCAGTTACAAAATTCATATCACCGGCGCCAAAGTATTTTCTTGCACCATTCTTCATTACAATAAACTTACCGTCATTAAGAGCTTCCTGTGTGGTTGAATATACACCATTTGTTTCATATCCATAGAAAAGGCCAACCGGTGAACCTACTTTTGAGATAACTGTTGCTCCATACATTTCTGAGTAGAATTCCTGCTCTCCGTTAGGTAATGCTGTAATCTTGTTATTATAATGCGCTAAACTTGCACCAGCCTCAATCTTCAACGATTTTGTATTAAGCAGTTTATATTTCAAACCAAAATCATAGCCTGAGTTAGACAAAGCACCATCATTACTCCAGATACGATCTACACCACCTACATAGTCAAGACTTTTCAGAGTTAGAAGATTATCCGTATTGCTTCTAAATAAATTATAACTTAGACTTAGTTTGTTTTCAAACAAGTTCATATCAAAACCTGCAGTTAATCTCTTTGTGGTTTCCCATTGAAGTGAAGTATTTCCAATATTTTCAAGAGTCAAACCGCCAATTGTGTTAAGCAGTCTTACAGCTCCGAAATAAGTTCTTGAAGCAAGACAATCTATATCATCATTACCACTAATATCGTAACCAGCATTAATTTTCAGATAATTAAGAACTTTATTTGGTTTCAGGAAAGATTCAGAAGTAACAACCCATGCTCCCTGAATTGAAGGGAATAAACCCCATGATACTCCAAACATATTAAGTCCATTATCTGTATCAGTTCCAAATCTTGATGAAGACTCCATACTTAATCCAGCAGATAAATAGTATTTTTCTTTGTAGTTATAATCTCCTATGGCATAGTATGTCAGAGAAACACTCTTATCATCAATACCGGTTGAAGTCTTATAGCTCAAACTTGTATTTAAGTTTGGTGTTTTATCATTACCGGTGTTATATCCCTGAATCATATTGAATGCGTATGTATTTCTAAAGTATCTTACACCTCCATATGCGCTCAGGTTATGAGCGGTATATCTCTTATTCCAGATAAAACGTGTATCACTTGAAAAGATGTTTCCTCTTGACGCCATCGCTTTTGCAACATTTTCAACAGTAGCAACATCTTCGATTATAAGTGAAGGCATACCTCTTAAAGGTGTGTAGTAATTTGCATTCGTATTGGTCAAAGAATAACTGAAGATTTCTTTTACTGTAAGATATCTGTTAAACTTATATTCAGGTGTAATTGAAAGTGTAATTAATCTGTTTCCGAATACATTTTTGTTTTTACCATCACCATATACCAGAAGAGCTGTTGGATTTGCAATTGAAGCTTCAGAACCAATAACTTCATTTAAATAGTCATCGGCATCAGAAAGAAACGCGGTTCTTGAGCCATTAATATCGTACTGATAGGGATCAAGGAAAGGTGATTTGATAAGTCCAAGTAATCCAACAGAGGTAATTGTTGAATTCTCGATATCTTCGTTAACACCATCATCTCTCAGATTTCTATTAACATCACTGTATGATGCATCAAATCTTACATTTAACTTGTTTGATAAATATATATCAGAATTTAATCTCAGATTAAATCTGTCCATATCAAAATATCTGAGGCTGCTTTCTGCGTCACTGTAACCGACAGCCAGATTGTAACTTGCAATATCATCACCACCTTGTACATTAATTCCGTAAACCTGAGAAAATGCTTCACGATACGCTTCATTTTTCCAGTTTGTATTATTATTGTATTGTTTGTAGTAATAATAATTTGGATCTGATTTCAAAAATTTAAACTCAGTTAGCTTTGTTCCTGTTGTACCAAGTAGCTCAGAAGCATAGTAACGATAGTCTGTTGCATCCATCATAGGTGAGAGTGATGGCATCATTTCAAAACTACCTGAAATGTCCAGGTCAATTTTTGTTGCCATACTTTTATTTCTCTTTGTATCAATCAATAAAACACCATTTCCACCTTTAGCACCATATAGTGCGGTTCCGTTTTTAATTACAGTGACCTTTTCAATATCTGCTACACTTATATTTGCCAGCAAATTGTTGTAAAAACCATCATGAATAGTAGTTCTGTTATATTGCATATCCATTATAACACCGTCAACAACTACTAGTGGCTGGGCGTTTGTTGCCAATGAATTTATACCATTCATTAACATCATTGATCCAATACCTTGCTGGCCTGATCTGGTGATACTTCTTAAATCGCCATTTAAGCCAGCCTGAATCTGTTTATCTATGCTTATATCTGCATTCAGACTACTTGCAATTATCGATTTTTCTTTACTAGCCTTTGTTTGTTTTCCGTAAAGTGATGTAAAGGCATCACTGTACATCTTTACATCTACCGATTTTAAATCAGGATTAACAGGTGCTACTACCAGTCCGTAACCTTCAGCACTAAATGAAAGACTTAAAACAAAGTCAGGAACTTTTATTTCATACTTACCATCCTCACCAGTCATTGCGGCATAGTTCACATTATTGTATGCCTGAACACTTACACCGACCATAGGATTTCCGGTCGCTGCATCATAGACATGTCCTGTAACTGTTCTTTTTACTATTTCTTGTTTTGATGCACTAATAGTAATAGAACTTAATGCAAACAACGACAGAAGAATTGTACTTAATAATTTCATATCAAGATTATATTTTATTTTACTTTTCATTGTCATAAGTATTAATCTTGTCTTGGTTTCAAATAAAAGCAGTCTATAAACATTTCCTGAGAGTATCTGGTCATTTCTTTAGCAGTAACTGTACTTTGTAGTCTTACATTTACAGTTATTTTGTCCTGACCATAGTTACAAGTTGGAAATGCCAATGTAGTTAATACAATGGTGTCAACTTTATAAGCATTATTTTCAAAGGAGGATAAATTCTGGCCTTCCTTTCCTCTGCAGGTTACACTTGCTGAATTACCATTTGGCAAAAAGTAATTTACTCTTGCACTAAATTTATTTGGTTTAAAATCTGTTGTATTCGGATCGTAAACAGTTTTTGGTAACATAACCACACATATATCATATTTACCTGACAGTGTATTTGGAATATTAAAGGTAATGTCCGGTTTTTCCGAATTTTTAATCGGGAATAAATACAAGTAGTTGTCGTTTGAAATGCTATCTGCAAATTTTTGCCTTCTATAGTATCTGAATTTTTCTCTATCTATATAATTAATGTATTTTTCATTTTCAGCTTCAACAGTAATTGGAGTGAAAAATACATCTTCTATGTTAAAAGGCCATTCTTCAACATGGTAAATAATACCATTACTAAGTTTTCTTTCGGTTGCATTTGCTAATATTCCATTCTCAGCAAAAGGCTTATAGAATACATGATAATCAGGTTCACGATAATAGTATTGTGTGGATATCAAAGAATCCTGAGGCGACTTCTGAATATTCCAATTGAAGAAAAGGTCTTTCATTAAAGAAAAATTTGTCCAATATTTTTGCAGAGAGTCAGCTCTTGGTATATAAGCATAATTGTAGTATTTTTTAATTTTTTCATATGCTCTTTCCCAACCTGCTTTTGAAGGTGCTATCATTCTGTAAGAACTGTCTTCTGAGTTAATCAATCCAAAACTTCTAAGAAGTTGATTTTTTTCAATCATAACAGAATCCACATAGACTGTGACACCATCTGCGTTAATACCTTCTACGACACTTGCAAGCTCATTAAGTGAATCCTTTTGAAAAGAAAGTAGGTACTGACCCATTCCGCTTAATTCAGGAAGATAAGATATACCTTCATATATATTATAGACGTATGGTATTTTGGAGTTAACCATATGTATCAAACCATTCTTAGCTACAATGTTGGACTTATCTGCTAATATACCGATACCGGCAAGTGAGTAATTATTGAATGGTAAATACTTACCGTTCATCATCAACGCCATCTTATCAGTATATTCAGAAAGTGAATATGGAGTTCTTGAAAGATGACTCATCACAAATTGCTCAGCAACAAGTTCGTTTCCGGTTACAGTACTACACAATGTTAACAGCGAATCTTTATTGAAAGTTCCATTAACAGGTGCAAAAACTGTAAAGTATTGTTGTCTCAGAAGATCAGAAAAAGCAATACCGGTTTTTTTGTGTCCATTCATGACTTTAACGCTATCCAGCAACTCCTTAAAGTCGCTAAGTGTAGGTTGATCGGCTAACTGTTCTAAAAGAGTTTTGCCTGAAGTCTGAGTTGGATTGGCCACATAATGTTTATCCCAGCTGTCATCTGTGCACGAATAGCACAAGGCTATTGTGCTTATTGCTAGCAGACACTTTTTTATTACGGACAAATGCATATTCATAGTTTTAATATTTTTTTAAATTAATGAGTGTCTTCACCTTCAGGATTACCATATACACTTTTTGGACATAACTCCAGATAGTCAAATGGAAGAAGAGCTAAAGGATTGTCAATAACAGATTTAAATCTTATATAGTGTACTTCACCTTCCTTTAAATACTCAGTTGTTAGTATTATTCTAACCGAGTTGTAATACGCTCTGTGAGTTTGAGTCTTATCAGCTCCAGGCATCCACGAATCCATACCTTTCATGAAACCTCGGTTTCTAAGGTCCTTATCATTTCTGCGATTTTCTTCTTCATCTTCAGTATCTGCAATCGCTCCGATTTTTGGATTGTCAAATTTTGAAAGTCTCATATCAATTGGAATTCCACATGCTTTATCATCAAAATAAATCTGTACAATACCTCTTCGAGGATCAGTATTTAAACCTATTCTAATTTCATATGTACCTTCAGGTACCGGTGGAATTTTAACAGCAAAGTCATACTGTCCAAGGAAATCCAGACCATCACACTGATAACTTGGAGACCAGGTCGGGTCAATACGTAAACCCATTTGGGTCTGCTCTGTGAATTTGAAGTTTTTCACATATCCCGGTTTATATCTGGTAACGACTTGTCTTGATATAGCTGGTTTTGTTCTACCCCTTCCTACATTATTCATAAAATCAGGAGATAGTGTAGTCGCATCCATACGCATCCTTGTATTTAAAGCATCTGCAGTCTTCGCGTCATAAATTAAGAGATCATCAATATAGTGATATACACCGTTTAATGCACTCTGGTCTCTTGTACCACCTTCTGAAGGCTGATAGACTCTTACACCTCTTACTGCAGCAGCAAAAGGATCCGGAGCTTTTCTGTTTGCTGCAGCACCTTCGTTAACACGCCTTCTGTTTATGTATAATTCACCTTCTCTGGCAAACTGGAATTTCATCATTGTATGAGGACACATTGTTTCGTAAAAATCCTGAGGATCCAGATGGTCATATACTGCCTGATTATTTCTGATTACAGCAGTAACTGTCCAATCATCATAGTTACCAAGTCTGTCAAGTACATGATATGCTACAAACCTGTAAACAACATTGTTTGAATCTGTATAGTTGTGATCATATTTGTAACGTCCATAAGGATCATAAACACTAAGTTGCTTTGAAACCAGCTTTTCAATAAGCTCCTGACCTGAATTTATACCTTTTCTCTCATACACGGAGTTTGGCTCAACAAATGCAGTAAAACAGAACTTTCTTTTTGCCGGATAATCAGCTGGTCGTTCACCTGCAGAATTAAAAATCAATCTTAAATCTAAAGAGTCTGGGCCCACCGAGTAAGTTTCGTCAATGTAAGCTTCCATCTTTTTATCAATACCGGTTATCTGCAATACGTAATTAAATATTGAGATAGTAGGATCTTCTGCCATTAACTGAGGTAAAAACATATTACTTGGAGTAATTACCTTGTTTAAGGTATGCACAACCCCATTCTGAACCGAGTCATTTCTGATTATTAATTCAGATGTTTTGTTTATGAAGTATGATACTGAAACCTGATTATTCTTAACAGCCGAATCTGATGAATATATCAAATATCTGTCCATAAAGTTTGTTGCAGGTATTGCTCCATCTTCTAAATCGGTTGTATAAAATGCTCCTTTAATTAAATGAGTTCTGGCAATTGTATCACAATCTGCATCAGTCAAATCATCAATACTCTCCAAACCTTTTTTAGTCAACAAACTATCTATTGCTATATTAGTAGGAGCAAAACAGGTATATTCTCCATAGGTTGACAGTTCATCAAACAAATTTGCTCTGTCAAGAATTTTTACAAACTGGCTATAACTGCTTTCTCTGTTTTTAAGGTAATCAGCAACAGTCTCACCTGTAAATGTGTAATAATGTTCAACTATCGGATCATTATCAATACAACTTACCCAAACCAACTGACTCAAAATAAGAATCAGCGAAAAAAGAACTTTCTTGGTTGTCTTAAATATAATATTCATAGTATTATTTTTTACTCAGATATTGATGTAGACTCGTCTGTAATATAAACAGGGTTCTGCTTTAGATATTTGTTTAGTTTCAATTCACTTTCACTGTAAGGGAAATATAATCCATCAGCTGATTTTAACCTGATTCTTATAGCACCTGTATTTGATTTATGCTTTGCAATAACATGATTAATCAATTTCTCATTATTGCCTTCTCTTCTTGCCATTCTTACCAAATCAAACCAACGCTTACCTTCAAACATAAGTTCTCTCTGTCTCTCATTAAGAATTAAAGCTTCCATATTTGAAACAGTGGAAGAATAATCAGCATACTTTAAAGTATCAGTACTTGTTTTTGTAAGGTTGTTTGCTCTGTTATATACTGCAGAAACAAGATTGAAAGCTGATCTCATGTGTGGTTTCATTGCTTCACTTAAATTATCTGAGCCAGCTAAACCTTTACCTTTTTGTATTTCAGCTTCAGCTTTCATAAGTAAAACATCACTGAATCTGTAAATTATCCAATTAGAAAAAGAATTTGATTTTCTACTTACAGTTACAGCAGGTGAAGTTGTAGAAGAAGCCAGAGGAGTATCGAAACTCACACTTGCCCTTGTATATTTAGAAATAGCATAATTTGTACTGGACTTTTCCATAAATTCCAGATATCGGCAGTCTGTATTCTTAAATAACTTATTAGAGCTTGTGGCAACATTTTCAGCAAGAAATGCAGTTGCGCTAAAATATCCTACTGTATTTGAACTTGATCCATAATACTGAGTGACAAATGTATTTGAAGTTGTTTGATTTGCCTCAAAATTCAGTTCAAAAATGCTTTCAAAAGAATTACCGGTTCCAAATATTTTAGTTGATGTATTTCCTGACTTGGTACTACCTCCAACACGTTCTGAAATTAAAGGATATCCTTTATATAGCTCAATGTCAATATTATTACCCATTAGAGCAAATTCTTCAAGATACTGTTGTTTCTTGTAATCTATTACAAGGTCACAATATTGTATACTTTTATCATATTCACCTTTCCATAAACAGATATCAGCAAGTAAAGCATAAATACTATATCTTGTAAACTTGGATGTATTATCTTTTTTATCAGCATATTTTCTAACTGCATAATCTTTTACACCTTCAAGATCTTCAATCAGAAAACTTAAAACGTCATCAAATTTTGTAACCGGAACCGCAAAGTCCTGACTATCGTCAATTGATGGTTCTGTTACCAATGGAACATCCCTGAAAGCTCTTACCAGATAAAAATAGCATAATGCACGTATAGCCTTAGCCTCAGCAATATTAGCATTCATCTCTGAATCTGTATAGTTAGGATCTTTCTCATTTACAAGAGGGGCATAATACATAACAGTATTACATCTGTTGATTACCATGTAAAAAGATGCCCAATTAGCATATTTGGTAGTTTCAAGAATATTTTCCTTCAAAATCTGTGTTTCATCGTTTGGAACACTCGAACCAGGTGAAACATTATCTGATCTGATTTCACCCCATACAGCCATTCTGCTTATGCAATCAGCGGATTCTAATCCTGCATAACAAGAGTTTAAAACACTCGTGATATCATTTTCTTCGGTATAGAAACCTTCGAGCACAATATCATTGAGAGGCAGAATATTAAAGAAATCATTGCATGATCCAAATCCAAATGCAACCGTAATTGACAATAATGTATTTCTAATTATCTTCTTCATTTTCTTTTCACTTATTTATCATCAGAATGATGCTGTTATACCTGCT
>CAZFUO010000041.1:0-14553 GCA_964522065.1 uncultured Bacteroidales bacterium
CGCTGCTGACTTCTTTCAGGAAACCGCACCGGATTGTAATAGGTTGCATTTTTACACATGCCAATCAACAATGCAGACTCTTCTATCTTAAGTTTGTCAGGAGTGGTTCCGAAATAAACTTTTGAAGCAGTCTTAATACCAACTGAATTATTTGAGAAATCATACTGATTAAGGTACATAGTCAGTATTTCCTCTTTAGTATAAAACCTCTCAAGTTTAACCGCTATTACCCATTCTATTGGTTTTTGCATTAATCTTTCAACAACACTGCCGGCTCTTGGGGTGTATAACTGCTTGGCTAGTTGCTGAGACAAAGTACTACCTCCACCTGCATTTTTATTAAATAACAATCCCCTTTTAACAACAGCCCTGAATAAAGCCTTAATATCTATACCAGAATGACTGGTAAAACGAACATCTTCTGTTGCAATCAGAGCTTCAACCAGTTTTGGAGAAAGCTGATCGTAAGTAACCATTACTCTGTTACCGGTATTTTTGTGATAGAATGTATTTAAAACTTCACCATCAGAAGTGTAAACCTCTGTCGCAAAATTGTTCTTCGGATTTTCAAGTTCCTCAATTGGAGGCATATACCCTATTACTCCTGTTGAAATCAACGTGAAAATCAATATAGCTACCAAAACTCCAAAGGCAAAAAGCCACCAGAAAATTTTAATCAATTTGTTTATTAACATATTGTTGACTTTTTTAAACTCGACAAATTTACACTTTTCTTTTAAAGCTCACTTCCCCTTTTGGAAAGTTTTAGTATTTTTGTCAAAACCAATTAACATATTCCGGAACAGTATGTCGACTAAAAGCATTGTTTCTATATCTGACTACACAAAAGATCAGATTATCAGTATTCTGGACAGTGCTGCAACCTTCGAAGCCAATCCAAATCAATCAATTCTGAAAGGCAAAGTGGCTGCAACGCTTTTTTTTGAACCATCTACCCGCACCCGTTTAAGCTTCGAAACCGCTGTAAACAGACTTGGTGGAAGAGTAATAGGATTTTCTGACGCATCAACAACAAGTTCTTCAAAAGGAGAAACTTTAAAAGATACTATCAGAATGGTTTCTAATTATGCTGACATTATTGTCATGAGACATTTTCTGGAAGGTGCAGCCAGATATGCATCGGAAGTTACAGATATACCTGTAATAAACGCCGGTGACGGGTCAAACCAACATCCTTCTCAGACCATGCTCGATTTGTATTCGATCAGGAAAACTCAGGGAAAACTTGAAAATCTGAAAATCGCAATGGTTGGAGACCTGAAGTACGGCAGAACTGTACATTCACTCCTTATGGCAATGACTCATTTTGCACCTGAGTTTTATTTTATTGCTCCAGACGAGCTAAAAATGCCCGAAGAGTACAAGATTATTTGTGATTCTGCAGGTATAAAATATACAGAATACACTGATTTTGATCAGGATGTAATAGACAACGTAGATATACTGTATATGACCCGAGTTCAAAAAGAAAGATTTACAGACTTAATGGAGTATGAAAAGGTCAAAAATGTTTATACTCTAAAACTGGAAATGCTGAATAATACAAAAGACAACCTGAGAATATTACATCCCCTTCCAAGAGTTATTGAAATAAATCAGGATGTTGACGACAGTCCCAAAGCCTATTATTTTGAGCAGGCAAGAAATGGTCTATATACAAGACAGGCAATGATTTGTAATGCATTAGGTCTAATTTAACACATTAAAATTATGGATTTGTCAAACATACAGGAGTTACAGGTAAAAGCTATAAAGAACGGAACAGTTATAGATCATATTCCACCTGAATTATTGTTTAAAGTGGTAAGTCTTTTACAGCTGGATGGCGCATCAAACCGTATTACAATAGGTAATAACCTTACCAGTAAAAAAATGAACAAAAAGGGCATAATAAAGATTTCCGACAGGTACTATGAAGATGAAGAAATCAGCAGAATTGCACTTATAGCTCCACTGGCAAAAATAAATGTAATCAAAGAGTTTGAAGTTGTTGAAAAGAAGGAGCTATCACCTCCTGAACGATTTACAGGAATAGTTAAATGTCCCAATCCTAAATGTATAACAAATAACGAGCCTATGAATACCAGGTTTGAAGTTATTTGTAAAAATCCGATTTTGCTTAAATGCAATTATTGTGAAAGAGAAATTCAGCAAAACGACATTCAGTTAATTTAAAAAATAAATGAAAAAAGACTGGAAACCAGGTACAATGATTTATCCTCTCCCTGCTGTTATGGTTAGTTGCGGTAGTCAGGAAGAAGATTTTAATATAATAACATTATCATGGGTAGGTACTTTATGTACCAATCCGCCAATGTGTTATATATCAGTAAGACCAGAAAGACACTCTTATGAGATTTTAAAGAAAAACATGGAGTTTGTCATAAATCTCACAACAAAAGAAATGGCATATGCAACCGACTGGTGTGGAGTCAGATCGGGAAAAGATTTCAATAAATTTAAAGAAATGAATCTAACGCCGGGTAAATCAAGTGTTGTAAATTGTCCTACAATATTAGAATCGCCTATTAATATTGAATGCAGAGTAAGAGAAATTATGAGTCTCGGATCGCATGATATGTTTATTGCAGATGTTGTAAACGTAATAGCCGATGATAAATATCTTGATTCAAACACCGGTGCATTTTCAATGGAAGAAGCTGATTTACTGGTTTATTCACATGGCTTTTATCATGAAATAGGTAAAACAATAGGTAAATTCGGATGGTCTGTACAGAAAAAAAATAAATAGAAATGTTATTTGCAGAAAGTCATTGTCACGAAATTAAACAAAGAGGCCGTATAGAAGTAATATGCGGATCTATGTTTTCGGGTAAAACCGAAGAGCTTATTAGAAGATTAAAAAGAGCCACCATTGCAAGGCAAAAAGTTGAAATTTATAAGCCGGCTATTGATACCAGATATTCTGATGAAAATGTGGTTTCACACGATAGTAATTCGATATTAAGTACTCCTGTAAACACTTCTGAAAGTATTTTACTATTAACAAGCGACGTCGATGTTGTAGGTATAGACGAAGCACAGTTTTTTGATGAAAATCTTGTTGAAGTTTGCAAAACATTGGCAGATAATGGTATTAGAGTTATCATTGCCGGTTTAGATATGGATTATCTTGGAAAACCTTTCGGACCCATACCTGCTCTTTGCAGCATTGCTGAAGATGTAACAAAAGTTCACGCTATTTGTGTTGAATGCGGATCGCTTGCACAATACTCTTATCGTCTGGCTGTGAGCGACAAACAGGTTTTACTAGGAGAAAAAAATGAGTACAAACCACTTTGCAGAACTTGTTATAACAATTTTATGAAAAATCGTTCAAAAGAATGATTATCTTTGCAGCTTAATTTTTTCTCCATAACCAGACTAAGTAAGCATCTTATATTCAAACACATATATCAACATTATGAAAAGGGATCAAATCATTTTCGACATTATTGAGCGCGAACATCAACGTCAGCTCAAAGGAATTGAGCTTATCGCATCAGAAAATTTTGTCAGTGATCAGGTAATGCAGTCAATGGGAACATGGCTAACCAACAAATATGCTGAAGGATATCCGGGCCATCGTTACTATGGTGGTTGTGAAGTAGTTGACGAAAGTGAACAAATAGCGATTGATCGCCTTAAACAACTATTTGGTGCCGAATATGCAAATGTTCAACCACACTCCGGAGCTCAGGCAAATGCAGCAGTTTTTCTTGCAGTAATGAATCCCGGTGATAAATTTTTAGGATTAAATCTGGCACACGGAGGTCATCTTTCACACGGTTCTCCCGTAAACAGCTCAGGTATTTTATACCAGCCACTTGCTTATAGTGTAAAAGAAGATACAGGAAGAGTTGATTACGACCAAATGGAAGAAGTTGCTCTTGCTGAAAAGCCAAAATTGATAGTAGGTGGAGCTTCAGCATATTCTCGTGACTGGGATTATGCCAGAATGCGTGCAATTGCAGACAAAATCGGTGCATTATTGATGATAGATATGGCTCACCCTGCAGGTCTGATAGCAGCGGGTATATTAAACAATCCATTGAAATATGCACATATTGTAACTTCTACAACTCACAAGACATTACGTGGACCAAGAGGTGGAATGATTCTTACAAATGATGAAGAAATTGAAAACCCATGGGGCAAAACAACTCCAAAAGGTGAAATCAAAAAAATGTCTTCATTACTTGATTCAGCTGTTTTCCCTGGTATTCAGGGCGGTCCGCTTGAACATGTTATAGCCTCAAAAGCAGTAGCATTTGGTGAAGCATTACAACCAGAATTCGCTGATTATCAGAAACAAGTACAATTAAATGCTGCATTTATGGCCAAAGCATTTATGGATAAAGGTTATAAAATTATTTCAGACGGAACAGACAATCACTCTATGCTTATAGACCTTAGAACAAAATTCCCTGATCTTACAGGAAAAGTTGCTGAAAAGGCATTAGTACAGGCTGACATTACAGTAAATAAAAATATGGTTCCTTTCGATTCACGTTCACCATTTCAGACATCTGGTATAAGAGTAGGTACTCCTGCCATAACTACTCGTGGTGCTAAGGAACCGCTAATGGCAGAAATTGTCGAAATGATAGACCGTGTACTTACTTCACCAGAAGATGCAGTTGTAATAAAAGCTGTAAGAGAAAAAGTCAACAAAATCATGGCAGATTACCCTTTATTTGCTTATTAAGCAAGGTAAATTCAAAATAAATTCAAAAGGCTGTCTCAAAATAAAATTGAGGCAGCTTTTTGTTTTATATATTTGTAATTCTAAAATACCTTATTGCCATGATAAAGAAACTAATAATCTCAGCTTTTGTCGTATTGTCTTTTTCGTTTAATATATTTTCATTACCTCCTGTCTTTAACAATCAGACTTCTGTAAAATATCAGGATGACAAGCTTTCAAGAACTTATATTAGTCCTCAAAGAATAGTATGGAAAAATGCAGGCACAGACGGTAGTCTGATTACAAATGAGACTGTACTGTTAAATCCGGGCAACGGACAGTCTGTAATGGGAAGAAAAGATATGTGTGTATTTAAAAGCACAAATAACGATACGGCATCAATTATACTTGATTTTGGTAAAGAATTACACGGAGGTCTGCAAATGGTAATGGGTTCATCAAGCAGAAGACAGCCTTCACTTGTAAGAATCAGATTTGGAGAATCTGTAGGAGAGGTTAACAGCAAGACGTTAAATACAGAATGGAAAGTAGGATTCTCTACAGACGATCATGCAAAAAGAGATATTGTTATGGAAATACCCAGAGATGGATCGATTGAGATGGGTAATACAGGATTCAGATTTGTAAGATTAGATTTGCTGCAACCTCAAACAACTATTCATTTAAAAGAAATCAGAGCAATTTTAAGATACAGAGATATACCTTATCTGGGTTCGTTTAAGTGTGATAATGAAAGATTGAATGACATATGGATGACTGCTGCTTATACAGTCCATTTGAATATGCAGGAATATCTTTGGGATGGAATTAAAAGAGACCGTTTGGTATGGCTGGGTGATATGCACCCCGAGGTTTCTACAATAATGAGGGTTTTTGGTAATAATAATGTTGTAAATGAAAGTCTTGATTTTGCCTGCAAACAATTCCCGTTACCGGGCTGGATGAATGGTATGAGTGCATACTCTCTATGGTACCTGATTATTCATTATGAGTGGTATATGCACAATGGTGATTATAATTTTCTGGTTAAACATAAAGATCACATAAAAGGGCTTATTGACCAGATTAATAGCAAGATAGATAAAGATGGAAATGAAAATTTATCACCTTCGAGATTTCTGGACTGGCCATCTACACCAAACCCTAAAGGAGTTGAAGCCGGCTACAGAGGGCTGTTATCCTGGGCATTGAATGATGCTGAAAAATTATGCGAAATATTAAATGAAAAACAATATGCCTCAATTTGTGTTGAATCCAGATCAAGACTAAACAAAAAAATATTACCCCATAACAATTTAAAACAGGCTGCAGCACTAATGTCTATAGGCGGAATTATGGAACCATCCAGAGCATCAGAAGAAGTTATAGCTATAGATGGCCCGAAAAATTTCTCTACTTTTTATGGATATTATATGCTGGAAGCTCTCGCATCTTCAGGACATTATTCAGTAGCGCTTGATGTAATTGATAAATACTGGGGAGGTATGTTAGACATGGGTGCTACAACCTTCTGGGAAGATTTTAATATGGAATGGCTTAGTAATTCATCAAGATTAGATGAGCTCACTCCTGCAGGCAAAAAAGATATACATGGTGATTTTGGAGCTTATTGTTATCCCGGATACAGGCACAGCCTTTGCCATGGATGGTCTTCAGGACCTGCTGCATGGTTAAGTGACCACATATTGGGAGTTAAAGTTATTGAACCCGGTTGCAAAACACTCAAAATAGAACCTCATTTAGGAGATTTAAATTGGGTAGAAGGCACATACCCTACTCCTAAGGGAATTGTCTATATAAAGCACGTCAAAGAAAAAGACGGCAAAATAAAGTCAACAGTAAAAGCTCCTAAAGGAATTAAAATTAAAATCTGATAAAACACACTATTTGATAGTTATCTTTCTGATCAGGGATTCTTTTTCATTATTAATTTTCAGAATATAAACACCTGTTTTAATTCCTGAGATATCTATTTGACTTGTTACATTTGTTATAATTGAAGACTCTTTAATAAGACTGCCTTTTAAATCGTATATACTCAGGCTTGAATTATCAACTTGACTATTTGATGAATAACTGACATTAAGCGTATTTACTGCAGGCAAAGGCCATATTTCCAATACTGAATGTTGAATTACAGATTCGGTTGAATTTATTACGCTACTGGCTAGTTCAGATATTTTAGATCCATCAAGAGCATAGTTAAATACTTTAAAATCATCAATATTGGCATTCAATAATGCTGATGTAAAATATCCTCTGCCTATATAATTCAACATTGGTTTGAAATCAGCAGGGCTTATTTTCAATGCATCTGTTTTATCAGCCAAAACACCGTTAAGGTATAGACAAGCCACATTATCACTGATTGTTACAGCTACATGATACCATTTATTTGCTACCAGCGAAGATGCGTTAAGTACCTGCTCAGCACCACCGTTCTTAATTGCAAATCTTAACTGACCTCCAAAAGTCCTGGGAGTTAAATACATATAGTTATTTTGGTCTGAAGCAAATTCAAAAATACGTTGCCAGTTTGCTCCACCTTTCCAATAAACAAGAGAAGATATTGTAATACTTTTTAAATTTGCTAAAGTCGACGGCAATCTTACATATGAATTTGTACCATTCATCGAAACTGATTTACCAACTTTAACAGCATCAGCATATTCAATACTGCCAAAAGATATAGCATTATTATTATTATAAGTACTGTCCTTACAATGAGATTCGAAACTATAATCTGCTATAAGTCCATTATGACCGGTTACCTTACAAGGTTTAGTATCAGAATAGACTGAACTGTTCAGAGAATTATCAACAGCTATGATTTTATAATAATAGCTCTTCTCTACAGCTGCAGTATTATCTACATAGAATGTATCTTTAATATTTCTGGCTATGGTACTAAATTCTCTGTCTGAATATTCAGATCGGAGAATAGTATAACCTGATAAATCTTTTTCAGAATTTAAATTCCAATTAAGCTTTATCGATGCATTTTGTGGTAAAACATTAAGATTTGCTGGTTTTGACGGAGATTCAAACTCTATTGCAGCATCAACAGGCAGCAACCTCCAAAGCTGATTGGTTCCGCCATCTTTTTCCCACTGTTGAATATTTGCATAGCTTGCAGTACTGTTATTAGCAACTTCAATACATTTTGCACTATGCCTGCTGCGTATATAAAAGCAATTATCACCAGCATATTCCAGAAACCACTGTTGATTGTTGCCTTTTGCATCGTCCCACATAATAATATTGCCTGCATTAGACAAAGACCAATTCAATATATCAAGAGATTTACCTGATTGAGCAGATATAATAGAAAAATAACTGAAATCTCCTCCTACTCTATTGCTTACAGGTGTTACATTCCATTGTTGATATGCTGAGCCATTGTATGTATTTTGCTGAATATTAGCACCTGAAGTAGTAGAGCCACCTGCAACCTCCATAACTTTACCACTATTTTTGTTTACCAATTTATACTTACCATTTATAACAGGTTGAATATCTTCACCCCAGGTAATATTGACAACTTTTTCTGCATTAGTTTGCCCCTGTTGATATCCTGTTCCACCGGGTAATGTCATAACATACTCTCTCTGAGGACCAACACCATCAAAATAAACATCTCTGTCACGAGATATAAAGCTATATGTTGTAGTAACAGCCTGTCGCTCTGAGGTTCCGCCAAAAGCCTGAATTTTCCCGTCAACGCCTTTGTATACAGAAGCCGCTGTCCAGTTAGGCCTGTGCTCAGCATAAGCCAATCTACGGCCATCGCTAGCTTTAACAAACTCACCTCTTGCCAGTTCGGCTGTACCCCACCAAATTCCAGTCTGCATACCATATTCAACACCAACCATAGCCTCCATAACATTGTGAAGCTCGTCATTTGTAGCGTGATCACCGTTTCCTCTGACTGTTTTGAAAAAGTTGGCATAATTGTCAAAGCTACCGGCAAGTTGATGAGTATTACCTTCGTCAAGCCTTGATTTTAACTGGTTATACCATGTCAAAGCCTGATCAGTATTAAGGGTGTTTCCTCCTGAAATTCTTATACTATCAAACCTCGGAATTTTCCTTAGTTCGCCAGCAATATTATAAAAATCGGAAACACTACCCTGACCTGTTGATGTATAATCAGGCTCATTAAATGGAGAAACCGTTACAACCTGCCTGCCTGCTTCCTGATGCCTTCTTGTAGTTACATCTATCAACTGTGCCCATCTGGCTGCATTTCCTTTAAACCAGGCATCAACAGTAGGATGATCACAATTTAATACCACTTTTGTATTTGCTCCTGTAAGTTTTATAATGTTCAGCCTTTGGTTTAATCTTCCAAGCTCTGTAGCTGCCAGGTCTCCGTTAACTAAAGGTGCTGTTGGTGTGAAAGACGATCTTATTACGTCCACCCTGTCTGCGCCCATAAATGCAATACCCCTTTTTACATTGTCTTCACTTAACCAGGCCAGGTCAAGCCCCCATATAATTGGTTTATAAACACCAGAATCAGTAACATTAAAAATCAGAGTTCTGTCAGAAATATTTTGAGATAGCAGATTTCCCGAAAAAAATAATACTGAAATAAGCAATAATGTGGTACGTTTCATATTTTTTAGAATATGATACAAAGTAAAAAATAAATACCTAATTATAAAAGGACTTGAATATCTTTGCAGTCTAACCCAAAAACTAAAACTAATGAGAACAATTTACGTTGCACTTTTTCTAACAATTCTATTAACTTCTTCAAGAGTAATTGAAGATGGAGGTACAGGTAAGTTTCCGGCAGTAATGTACACAGACAGCACTCTCAAAACACACACAATCTTTACCCCGCAAGATCTTGATTTGTTTGGCAAAGACTTTAAACTGCCAATAATTGCCTGGGGTAACGGAGCATGTGCAAACTCACCCTGGGAACATGTTAATTTTTTATCTGAAGTTGCATCTCATGGGTTTTTAGTAGTAGCCATTGGCCCTATGCCCAAAGAAGGTGAAAGAGGTAGCGGCAGATCGACATCTTCACAAATGACTGATGCTATAAACTGGGCTATAGCTCAAAATAATGATGTAAACAGTAAATTTTATCAAAAACTGGACATATCCAAAATTGCCGTTAGTGGAATGTCATGTGGTGGTTTACAAACTCTCGAAACCGCTCCTGACCCAAGAGTTACCACTGCAATAGTTTGCAATAGCGGAATTCTTGGAAATGCAGGTGCAGGAATGCCTGGTATGCCTGGACTAACAAAAGATCACCTGACAAAACTTCATACCCCTGTACTTTACATATTAGGTGGCGAATCAGATATTGCATACAACAATGGAATGGACGATTTTAAAAGAATTAATCATGTACCTGTATTCGTTGCAAATATGAATGTAGGTCATGGCGGCACATATAGCCATCCTCATGGTGGTGAATTTGCAAAAGTGGCAACAGCGTGGTTTCAGTGGCATCTAAAAGGAGACAAAAAAGCCTCAGCAATGTTTACAGGAAATCCATGTGAATTATCAAAAGACAGTAACTGGACAGTTGATAAAAAAAACATGCCTTAAACAATTTATATCAAATATTAAATCAAAGATGTTATCTTTAGGGTAAATCAGTTATGCATTAAATGATTGCCAGAATTATAACATCTTTGTTTTTTTTATTTACCATGCTACAAGCTTTTGGGCAGGAAGGCTATGTTGTAAAAAATATTGAATTCTCGGGTAATCTCATTTTCAGTAAAACTGACTTACTAAAACAGATAAGCATAAATGAAACTGACATAATAAAGCGGGTAATCAAAAAAGAGCAACCATCTTATTACAATGAAGAATTCTTAAAATCAGACATAACCAGACTTACTCAATTTTATCAGAGAGAAGGATTTTTGTATATTGAAATTTCAGTAGATACACTCAATGTAAACGAAAATAAAAAACAGCTTGACCTTATATTTGAAGTTACAGAAAACAAACCGATACTTGTAGGAAAGATATTTACAGACACTTTAAATAAAGTAACGCACATAAAAACAGGTCAGATATTCAGAGACGAGGATATAAACATAACTCTTGGAAAACTGGTTCAAAATCAGATTGACAAAGGATATCTTTATGCTGATGGAGAATATCAAATCAAATTAAATCAGGATTCAGGAAAAGCAGATATTATTTTCAAAATAAGTCAAAATGAAAGAGCTTATTTTGGAATGACTGAAATAACAGGCAACAATTATGTAAATGAAAAAATAATCAGGAATCAGATTGAATATAAAGAAGGAGAAGTAATAAATCAAAAGAAATTAGACAATACACGAAAACAAATAAACGATTTACAGCTTTTCAAAATAGCGTCAGTAAGTCTTAAAACAAATCCAGAGAATAGAAACACTTTAGTTCCTGTAAATATCAGAGTTGAAGAAACTCCCCGATTGACGGGTAAAGCAGGCATAGGTTATGGTACAGAAGATAAATTCAGAGCTTTTGCTGAGCTAACTTACAAATCACTTTTCGGTGGTTCATCAAGGTTAAATCTTTCATTAAAGCATTCGGCACTAGACCCTTACTACATTAGTCTTAAATGGATACAGCCCTGGTTTATATACAAAAACACTTCTATTACGGTAAATCCATTTTTAAGAAAGCAATCTGAACCTGGATTTAACACCAATAGTTTCGGATTAAGCATACCTGTAAAACATCTGTTTTCAGATAAAGTTGTTGCTACAATTGGTTACTACATATCGAGAGTAAAGCAAACAGGAGTTGAAAGTGATCAGATAATACCTATCCCTGAATTACCAGATTTATTGTACGACAAATCAGGTATAACAGGATCGGCTAACTACAGCAATCTTAGTCCGTTAATAAATCCCGAAAATGGCATTCAATTACAATTTGGTTTTAAATTTAACGGATACTTTTTCGGGAGTGATTATGATTTTACAAGATTATGGGTAGATGCAAGAAGATATACCAAAATAAAGAAATTTGTTGTTTCATCGCGGGCAATGATTGGATCGGTTATAGACAAGAGCGGTTTCGTGCCTGTTGAAGAAAGATTTTATTCAGGAGGTAGTACTTCTAACAGGGGCTGGTCGTATTCTCAACTGGGGCCCTTAAGAGAAAGTGGCAGTCCTGCAGGTGGTAAAAGCTTACTCGAATTAAATCTTGAAATCAGACATCCAATTGTCTGGAGGTTAGATGGAGCGGTTTTTATGGATGCAGGAAATGTATGGACAAAATCTTTTAATTATCCATTAAATGGTTTTGCATATTCAGCAGGTGCAGGATTGAGGTTAAATACTCCAATCGGCCCGGTTAGAATAGACTTAAGCAGACCTTTATGGAATGAGAAAAAGTCATGGCAATTTTTTATTAACATAGGTCAAGCCTTCTAGTTATGAGAAAGTTGATAAAAATATTTGCTTTAATTCCGGCACTGATAGTTAGCGCTGTCTTTATACTTTTAGCATTAGCTATTATCTTTATTAATACCCAATGGGGAAAAAGTGAAATAGTAAAAATCATTGAAAAACAGTCAAAAAACTATTTATATGCTAATCTTGAGATTGGCAAGCTTGAAGGCAATTACCTTTCAAACCTTAAGATTAATGACGTACTTTTATCAATGGAAAAGGACACATTAATTAGCTTTAAATCACTAAGCATCAAATACAATTTAAGATCTTTATTAAAAAAGGAAATTCAAATTGATTTCATCAAACTGACAAATCCGGTAATCAAACTCAGTCAACTTGAAGACTCTACCTGGAATCTTATGCACTTAACGAAACCGCTAAAGCAAAAAGCAGATACAGCAAGTCAGGATACCAGCGATACAAAGTATAAAATAATACTTGACAGATTACTTATTAAAAATGGAAGCATAATTATAGATTCTGAAAATAAAAACATACCGGAAAAAATCGATGGTTTATTTCTGGACTTAAAGGCAAAAATTGAAACGAATGAACAAACTTTAGTGTTAAACAAACTGAGCTTAAAAACAATAAAGCCTGATATTAAGCTTGAAAAAATGAGCTTTAATATTTCAATAAAAGATGAGTTTTTAAAACTAAGTGATTTTCAGATTAAAACAAAACAAAACAAAATTTCATTACAGGCAGAGATTGATCTCACTAATAAGTACAAATCTATTTTAGTTTTTAATACCGATCCCTTAATTGTAGAGGAATTCAGTTACTTTTTGCCTGATGGATTCAGCCTTAAGGCTAATCCTGAAATAAAATTTAAAGGAGAACTTTCAGATACGATGCTTGGTATAAATATAAGATTAAGATACTTGAATCAAGGTGCTGAGATGTTG
The DNA here is from genome assembly GCA_964522065.1 of uncultured Bacteroidales bacterium. GTDB lineage: Bacteria > Bacteroidota > Bacteroidia > Bacteroidales > UBA1402 > UBA8389. The sequence goes on from CAZFUO010000041.1 coordinate 13,065, forward strand.
CTTGTTAGTGATAACTTTAAGAAAATCATAAACGAAACAGACAAAAGTCTTTTAGACTATAAAGTCAGTTTAGTTTTTGATAAATTTAATATTGATGAATGGAGCGGTTTCACAGATATAAACACAATTCTTGACGGGTATTTAAATGTTGAAGGTAATGGAATTGATTATAAAAAAATTCAGGCAAAGCTGAAAACTGACTTAAATAATTCTGTTGTATACGGCTATAAACTAGATATTTTGAAATTAAATGCAAAGTTAGACAGACAAAAATTTGGAATTGACTTTGATGCAGGATTTTCAGATTTTGTTCAGGGTGATTTGCGGGTTGCAAACGGAAAAATCAGTGCAAACTTTAAAGGCGATATAGATAATATAAATACAAAATTAGATCTCGGTTTTAGGAATATTACTCAGGGAGAGACAGTTTTTGATAGTCTCATATTTAAAACATCAGGAGATGTAAAACAACTTAAGCAGTTTGATTTCTACTCAAATATTTTAATGAACAATGCATCTGTCAGCTTTGGTACAGACTTCAGTTTTGGAAAAAGTATTAATATTGACCTGTCACGTTTGTTATTAGCTTACAAAGATCAGGTATGGAAGCAAGATTCTTTGGTCTCAAATATTGTTATTGGAACTCAAAACTATTCAATTAAAAATCTAAGTATTTCATCACCAGGTAGTAATTTTTTGCAAAAAATAAAATTTGATGGTGAGATAAGCAGAATTGGAAATCAGAATTTCAATTTGACTATTGATAGTCTGGACATAAATAAAATTCTTAAAACAATAGGAAACAAAACAGATGTCACAGGTCTGTTTTCACTTAATTCGTCATTAACAGGAGCTGCTCAGAGCCCAGTTTTAAATACTGATTTTAGAATAAATGATATTGTTTATCAAACTTATGAAGTTGGACAGGTTTCAGGAAAAATTGATTTATTTGACAAGCTTCTCAGTTTAGAAGCTTACGCCTACCCCCCACTTGACGGAAAAATAAAACTAAATGGCAGTATTCCTGCAAATATCAGATTGGACAGCATGAAATTTGATATTTCAACAGACAAATCGACACCTGTTAACGGACTTGTTATTATTGACAGTATTCCGCTCGAACTTGCGCAAATGTTTCTGCCTTTTGGTGAAATAACAGGTATGTTTAATGCCTTAATAAATATAAATGGTACAATAGGAAAAATAAATCCAAACGGGAATATCAATATTATGAACGGAAAGTTCACCGAGGAAAAATATGGTATATACTATTCAGATATTCATGCAGATATAAAAATAAACGATAGAAAAGTCACGGTTGATACGTTTGTAATAAATAGTCGCAAAGGCAGTTTGTTTGCAGATGGTAGTTATGACAAAGCGGAGTCTGGTATCAATATTATTTTTAATAGCTTCAGACCTTTTGACCACAAGAATTACAATATGCAAGTTGAAGGTTACACAAACCTGAGTCTTAAGTCTGACAGCG
>CAZFUO010000042.1:0-14181 GCA_964522065.1 uncultured Bacteroidales bacterium
CACCAATTGAATGAATATATTTTAATGCATCTTCAAGTTTGCCACCATCACCCATAGCATCCCACTCCCAATCAAGAAGAGTATAAGGCCAGCCCATTTCTGCAGCCAAATCGGCAAATACACAAACAGTTTTATAACTGCGGGTACCATGATTGTCAGACCAGTAATTCCATGATGCAACTCCCGGTTTTATCCATTCAGTATTAGAAATAACAGACTTAGATGAAACATCATCAGTAAGAGTTGATTCAACAATATCAGAAAGACCGCCCAAAATAATCACTCGCCACGGTGACTGCCATGGTAATGAAATAGTTGGCTGAGTTTCCCCTTTTTCTCTTCCATTCCACTTATCAGGAAATGTCAGTTTGTACTTTGATTTATCCGAGAAGTTGGTAAGCTTGGTCCCGCAATATGAGCGGTTAAGATCGGCCTCATGAATTAAAAACCAACAAGAATTATCAGAAGTATTAAACAAAGCCGGATAACCCCAGTCTTTTTGATTACTTCCATCTTTCATAAAACTATACAATCCCTCATTTGCTGGATTAAATTTTTCCAACCAGCGCTTTGTACTATCAGGAATATTATATGCTGTCAGTTCATCTTTAACTACAAAAGATCCTGTTTTTTCAGGAAACTCATAACGAAAAGTAACACCATCATTATAAGCCCTTAAAATAATATTCAGCTTTGCTTTTGATACACTCTCCAACGAAACCACAACTTCATTTGCCTCATTTTTGCAAAGACTTTTCTTTCCGTGAACTGCCCTGTACTCCTCTTTAATTTTTACAGACTTTGACTGCTTAACAAACTTCAGATTAGACGAAAAATCCTGATCACTTCTGGATAGCCCCAAATCTATACGAGGTATAACCTTTTGAAACTTCTCGTTTTGAAAAAAGCTTACACTCAAATAACAAGTACCCGACTTTTCCTGAAACTCAAAATCAACTCCAATCTTATTATTAGGAGAAATCACCTTTACAGTTTGAGATACAGAAGGTAATACTCCAAATAAAACCATTAAAACCAAAGCATATATATTCTTCATATTCAGAGTTTTACAACAACTTTTTTACCTTTATAGGTTACCGTTTCAGATCTCTTGTTATTAGTTGCAAAAACAATATTAAACTTTCTCTCTTTTAACATACCGGGGAACGAGCCATTAATATCTCCAATAGTCAGTTCATTTTTCTTATTATCCCATGAAAAGTTTATAGTACTATAAATACCTTTTTCATAGTTATAATTGTCATTTTCATCTTCATACAAAACAAACTTACCGTTTGCCCCACCATAAATTCGAATCTCAAGATTGTCCCATCTTTTTTCTGTAGCATATTGAACTTCAGGACCTATTGGTAAGATTGTACCAGCCTTAATATATAATGGTAATATTTCCAGAGGAGTTTCTTTTGTCACAATCTGTCCACCTTTAACGACTTCACCTGTCCAGAAATCCACCCAACTTGTACCAGCAGGAAGATAAATATCTTTCTTAGCTACTGATGCTGTGACAGGACTTACAAAAACAGATTTCCCAAACATGTAAGAATCATCAATATCCAGAGCCTTTTTGTCATTAGGAAAATCCATCATCAAAGCACGCATCATGCTTGATCTGTTTTTTGTTACATCCCATGACTCTGAATAAATATATGGAAGAAAACTGTATCTCAGCTTGATATACTTTTCAATTGCATCATAAATCTTCTCTCCTTTTTTACCGAACTGATATATTTCTCTCGGAGCACCTTCACCATGAGAACGCATCATAGGGCAAAATGCACCAAACTGCATCCATCTCACATACAATTCTCTATATTCAGGATCTTCTAATTTATTTCTGTATCTTGATAAAAAGAAACCACCAATATCACTATTGTAGTATGGAATACCACAAAGTGAGAAATTCAGACCGCCTGATATTTGATTACGGAGGGCAGACCAGGATGCAGTAACATCTCCTGACCAGGTATTTGCTGCATATCTCTGTTGTCCTGCAAATGCAGATCTGGTTAAAATAAATACTCTCTTATCTGACGTTACTTTTCTTTGATTATCGTAAACGCCACCTACTGACATTAATGGATAAGCATTTCTTACCTTTCTGAATGAACCCAGATATGTTTTGTTATCAAAATCTGATGGTTTAAAATCTAAATGATCAGGCTCTGTAGAGTCCATCCACCAGCCATCCATGCCTAAAGAAAAAATACCCTCGTTAAGATGCTTCCAGTAAATATCTCTTGCTTCAGGATTATATGCATCATATACACGTACTCCGGAAGGATAATCCTTATTTGGCGGCCATTTTTCAGAACCAGACTGTGGCCAGGTAATAAAATCGAGTAACATGCCTTTTTTGGAAAACTGCTTGTATAATTTTGTTTCCGGGCCAAAAGAAGACCAGATTGATATAATAATATGCGCATTCATTTTATGCACATCGTCAATCATTTTTTTAGGATCATTAAAACCAGGATTCAAGAATTCGGTTGCGTTCCACAAATAATTATTACCCCAATACTGCCAGTCCTGAATTATCCCATCTAATGGTACATTTAAAGATCTGTACTTTCTAACTACATCAACAGTTTCATCCTGTGTTTTATAACGTTCTTTACTTTGCCAGTATCCATAAGTCCAAAGCGGAAACATAGGTGCATCACCGGTCAATTCACGCATACCGGCAATAACTCCGTCTGCATTTCCGCCATATATAAAGTAGTAATCAATACAATCGCCAACATCAGACCTGAAATATGTTTCTTCAGGTGAATCAGAAAAGTCAGTAGGAGAATAATTATCCCAGAAAAGTCCATAACCTTTTACCGAATGAAAGAATGGGATATAATCATCAGTATTACCCTGTATCATTCTGAGTTTATGGTTTCTTTGTACCATTTTCCCTTTTTGCTGAATTCCAAGACCGTATATAGCCTCATCCTTATCAAGAACGAATGACTGACTTACAGTATATGTTTTATTACCTGCATCATTAAAATCTTTGAAAAACATATTTTTCTCAGCAAGCAATTTACTGCCTCCTGCAGAACTAAAAGAGATATTCCCTGTTTGCAAATTTAAAGTCGCCAAAAGAGACTTGCTTTTAATGATAAGATTGCCGGCATTTTCTTTAACAGACAATTTTAAATTTTCAGGAGCCTTAGTTACAGAAAGACTTTCTTTGTTTAAATCTGCTCCTAAAGGCAGTTTTACAATTCTTACAATATCATTATTGAAGAACTGAATAATAATATCATTATCAGATGTAGTGGCTTTTACCCCAGATTGAATATTTTCCCATGACCGGGCATTAGCATAAAAGCATAACGGAATAAAAAGAATAAAAAAGAGTACTTTCTTCATAATATCATGTTTTAAGATTACAAGTTCAAAAATACATTCTATATATCGTGATATTTAAAACATATGTTGAATTATTTGTCATACTTGTTGAAATGACATACATATTACCAGATAGCCAGATAGTATATAGCAAAAAAAATACATTTTTTATTACTTTTGTTACAGGGATAATTATCATGAAAAATCTTTTACTATTTCTGAGTATTTTCTTTTTCCAGTTTGCATGGGCACAGGAGCATTTTGTATTCTCTCCCATAAACAGCAATCACGGATTATCTGACAATCGTGTTCGGACAATATATCAACTCTCTGATGGCAGAATGGTTGTTGTTACAGAAGGTCTTGTTAATATCTATAATGGATCTAACTTCAAATACCTGCATTACAACGAAAACACTGCATATTCACTTAAAGAATATTCAGGATATCACAGACCTTATGTAGATGGTGATGGCAACCTGTGGGTGAAAAACCAGTTTAAGCTTATGCTTTTTAATATTGCAAAAGAACAGCTGGTATTAAATATCGACAGTGTATTTAAGTCGAAAGGAATAAAAAATAATATATCTGATATTTTTATAGATTCACAAAAAAACTCATGGCTTTTGACAGATAAAGATGAGTTGATACTTAACAAGAATGGAGAAAACTCTTCAGATGTATTTGTGTCGGGTGTAAGTAATAAAACAAAAGCAAAATTAATTGACCTGGCCAATATTGATGAAAAAGTATATCTTTTTTATCGTAATGGAAAGATGGCCTGTTATGATATTAGCAGTAAAAAAGAGCTGTATAAATTTGATTATTTCGAGGGCGCTAACAATCCTTATTCCGGCACAATAATGGTAGTACCATTTAGAAACTTTCTTTATCAGGCAAGAAACGGATTTAACAAGGGCCATCTGTTGCGATTTAATACACTTAACAAGAAGACAGAACATATTCTTGAAACTGACTACTACCTGAATACTTTAACAATAGACCCTAAAGGGACATGCTGGATTAGTTCTTTTTCAGGCCTATGGCAAATTAGTCCTGATCTTAAAACAAAAAATAAAATCTCGACATTCAACCTGGTTGACGGTCAAATATTTGACACAGAAATAAATACACAATTCAACGACAATAAAGGAGGGCTATGGGTTGGTACAGTTAACCGTGGACTGTTGTATTATCACCATGACAGATTTAAGTTTTTAAATTTCGGAAGGGCCCTTTTTAATATTTCAAACACGGAATCTCTTGGCATTCATTGTTTTGCTGATTATAATGGAATAATACTTGTTGGTACTCAGTCTGGTCTTTTCACTTATGATAAGAAAAAATCAAAACTCGAAAGATTCAGCAACTTACCCGAAGATCTGTTTTGTGAAATGTTATATAAAGATAGTAAGGGCAGAATCTGGCTTTGCACTCGCAATAAAGGGCTTTTTTGCATTGATAACAACAAGATAAAGCATTTTAAAGACCCACAACATTGCTTATCAATCTTTGAAAAAGGGAATAATGACTTTTATCTGTGCTTTAACAGAGGTATTCTTTCCTTAAACCCCGAAACCGGATACTCTGAAAAAGTACAGGTTAAATCAGAAAAACCATTTAGCTTTCCATATCAATTAACAAAATACAAATCAGACACTTTACTTGGGTTTGGTAACGAGGGACTGTTTCTTTTTGATACAAAAAATCATAGAATTAAATACCCTGAATCAAACAGCATATTGCTACAATATAACAACCATCACTATCATTGCCTTTATACTGATAGCAGAGGATTGATATGGTTTGGCACTATGGACGGTTTGTATGTTTACAACAGAGAGAATAATACAATAAGAGGATTTCATGAAGAAAACGGACTTGTAAATAACAGTATAAGGTCAGTTATTGAAGATAACGAAGGAAGCATGTGGGTTTCGACCTCTAACGGTATTTCATGTATTAAGTTAGAACTTAATAAGGAAGATTATAATTACAGATTTATCAATTTCAACAGATTTGATGGTATAATTGAAAATGAATTTCAACCACGTTCAGCACTTGCTACAATCGATGGAAAATTATACTGGGGTGGTCTGGACGGATTTAATGAGACCGATCTTAACAGAATCAGAATTACAGGTCAACAACTTTACAGACCTTTATTTACCAACTTCTCTATTGCCGGTACTGATATAAAAATTGGTGAAAATTACGATGGAAACATTATACTTAATAAGTCCATAACAAATACCGAAAAAATTGTACTAAAACACTTTCAAAATTTCTTCAGTATAGAGTTTACAGCATTAAACTATATAAATCCAAGTCAGACTTATTACAGATATAAGCTTGAAGGCGTTGACGATACCTGGAGAATTATTAAATCTAATGAAGGCATTGGGAAAGCTGTATATACCAATCTATCTCCCGGAACTTACAATCTGGTAGTTTATGCAGCAAACAATAATCAGAACTGGGATAATAACTTTGGCGCAATTACTATAGTAATCAAACCTCCATTTTGGAAGACAATATGGGCGAAGCTAATTATTTCAATTTTTATAATTGTTTTGATTGTTTTGGTTTTCAGATTTATATCTAATCAAAACAGAGAGAAAATTAAGAAACAACAAAAAGAAGAGCTTGATCAGATAAAATATAACTTCTTCACAAATATTAGCCATGAACTTCGTACACCACTTACACTTATAATAACCCCACTCGAATCAATAATAAAAAGAACATCAGACAGTGCTTTAAATAAACAACTATCTGGCATTCAAAGAAATGCAATGGAGCTTCTGGCCCTGGTAAACCAACTACTTGCTTTTAGAAAGCTGGAAGTAAAGGGTGAAACTTTAAACCTTAGCTTTTGTAATTTGAATGATCTGATAGAAAAAATAGCTCCTTCATTTGCAGGTTTAGCTTCAGAAAAAGGATTGAATTTCAAAGTCAATTTACCTGAATACGATATATATATAAATATTGACAAAGACAAAATACACAGCATTATAAACAATTTGCTTTCTAATGCTATTAAATTCACAGATAAAAATGGATTTATTGAACTAAGTTTAGTTGGAGAAGATACTGATTCTGACATAAAAATAATCGTGAAAGATACAGGCAGAGGGATTGAAAAAAATGATTTAGAAAATATTTTTAGCCGTTTTTATCAGGCAAAAATACATGATAATAATACCGGAAGCGGTATAGGACTGCATTTGGTAAAAGAATACACAGAACTTCACGACGGTAAAGCTGAGGCTTCGAGTGTAATTAATGAAGGGTCTGTTTTTACAATTACTCTTCCAGCAGAACTTCGTAAAACCAACACAGGTTTTTCAGTTAAGGAAAACGGAATAAGTGACAATAAATCTGAAAAAGAGATTAAAATATTAACCATTGAAGATAACAATGAATTCAGAGAGTTTTTATTTAATGAGCTGATAAATAAGTATGATGTTATAACCGCAATTAATGGAAAAGATGGTTTAGAAAAAGCTATAAAGTATCAACCAGATTTAATTATAACCGACATAATGATGCCGGAGATGTCAGGTTTAGAACTTTGTAAGCACATTAAAAACAATTTACAAATTTCGCATATACCTGTTATACTTCTTACTGCAAAATCTTCTGATGATGTTCAGATAGAAGCTCTCGAAGCAGGTGCTGACGATTTTATTGCTAAACCTTTTAATATGGACATTTTGCAATTGAAAATTCAGAAAATCATCGATCAGCAAGAAGACAGAAAAGAGTTGTTTAAAAAAAACATATTTATAAACTCAGACAATCTCACGTATACACACGTAGATGAAGAGTTGATAAGAAAGGTTATAAAAAAAATAGAATCAAACCTTGATAATATTTCTTACTCTGTAGAAAAACTTAGTAAAGATATGAACATGGATAGAACCGGCCTTTACCGTAAACTATCAGCCCTGACAGGTCAGACTCCATCAGAGTTAATTCGCTCGGTAAGACTGAAATATGCAACTCAACTTTTAGAAAAGGGTATCCCTGTTGCAGAAGTTGCTGAAAAAGTCGGATTTAGCTCTACCAGCTATTTCACTAAATGTTTCCAGGAAGAATTTGGAGTTAAGCCTTCTCAGTTTGGAAAAAATCATGGAGTTTAAAGATTTTCTCCAACCCAGTGCTTAAATCTTTTTTCGCCATAAACTTTTATTTTTCCTTTAAATGTAAAAGACTCTTTGTATTTAGTTGATTTTAAAAATCCCGAAAATGGTATTTGATATACTCCTTTTGGATTGATAAGGTATTCAACAAGAGAGAGTGCGTCTATTTTTGGCAATGTTTTATAAAAGTCAGATTGAAAATTATCAAGCCAAATACAATAATCTTTATGACTCATATCTTTAGTATTACTTAAGTCCTGAGCTTCAATTAGCTTATCAGGATATGACTGCCCCTGATAAGCTATAACCATAGGTATAGTTAAATTTTCAGTTATTGTAAACGATCCTCCCTGAGCATCTGAACTTTTAATTACACCACTTACATTTTGTTCAAAGTTTTCACATGCTTCTGAGCTAATAAACAAAGTCAATTCTGGTCTTTGCTTAGATTTCAGGTATTTAGAAAGTCCAACCAAACTGAAACTTATTTCAGGGGATTGCCTTATCTGACCTGTCAAATTTGATTCAGCAGATTCGGCTGGAGAAGTACTCTTATTGAAGTATTTTGTAAAAGTTGTCATACCAGCAGATATCTCTCTGATGCCCTTAGAGTCAATAAAATAGCTGTTTGCACTCATAAAACCACCTTCATAGCCTAAAAACTCAGAGGGCTCAGCTTTAAAAAAAAGCAAGTCATTAAGATTGAAATCCAGAAAAAATGGAGAAACCATTTTATAATCAAATACAATTCTGTTTTCAAAAACATCAAAAAACATATCTGAAGTATATTCTAATTCCATCTCCGCTTTTACTGAATAAAAGTGTTCTGTTGGAGAATGTATTCTTTCATACTTTTGTGAAAAACCAGCAGCCGCAAATAAAACTGTAATAAGCAATATAAATAGCTTTTTCATTTTTGTTATTTTTTAATTTCAGTTAACCAAGTCAAATATTTTTCTCCAGATCTTCTCGTTTACATAAAGCCTCTTTAAATATTTATCTTCTTTGTCATCTTCTGTACAACTTACAACCAACAACTTAATCTCTCCTGAATTATCAAAACCAAACAAAACCGGATTTATTTTAACCAATGGCTCGCCTTCTTCGAGAGATGACATAGGGCATAATCCGGATACTTTATTAAATTTTTCGATAGCATGAATTGAATAGTATGCCTGTCGTTTTTTTTCTGATAATGACATTGAATCAAGCTCCTTTTTTAGTTTTGCAGAAATACTTTCTTCTGTATTAGAATAAAACTCATCTGCATCTTTCAAAGCTGTTTTTTTGTAGTTTTCTGCTTCCACTCTATCTATTTTTAACAGCTGCAAATATGCATTCTCTACATCTTTCAGATATTCTGCCTTTTGTGGCACTGGATTCTTTAACTCTTTAGCTGTCTCTTCTTTAATACAAGCCATCAGATATTCTTCCTGTGAAACCGGTAAAAAAATATCCACTCCATTTTTAGCCATTAACGTTACCTGGCCTCTTGAAGTCTGATAGATATCGGCTCCATAGTAATCATTTATTTTTCGCGGTTTCACGTAAATATTTTTACATAAGGGATTTCCGGGTAGATAGTCACCAAAGAAGTTTATATAAATATTTATAACTGAAGAAAACTTGTAGTCTGCAAAGACACCCAAATCTTTGTCTTTAAAATAGGGTGTAAACCGGATTTCTAATGATCCGTGAACGAAAGATTGTGAGATATGTTCACTGGTAGAAATACCTGCTTCAAATCCGATTGGTGGCTGCAAGCTATCCCAATCAAGGATAATTGCAGCCACTTTATTTGTAACTGCTCTTGCAATTTCAAGAGTTTTTGGTGAATATTTATATTCGAAAGAATTGTTTATATAATTGTTTCTTTTTACTTCGCCTTTAGCGTTTGGCAACAAGACTCTCTGACCATATGCTCCGTTAAATGCAAGAAGCAAAGAGATTATTATAAATATTCGTGGTTTCATGATGATTAAAAATTATCCTCATTTATGTTTTGTGTACCAATTTCCATCATCGACTTTGCATAGTCTTCTACCAAAGCAAGAGCCTGGAGTTTTTGTATCTGCTTCACATCCTGATTTATACCTGTTTGTATCTTTAACATTTTAGCCCTGTTTACTGCAATTTTGTCCAGTAAAACAAACATCTGATAAATATCTGACCTCTTTGTTGCAAGATATGACTTGTATAATGGCGTTACTGTATTACAGTATTGAAGATGTAACGGTGGGATATTTTTCTTGAAATAGGCATCTATAACATGCTGATTAGAAATATGTTCACCTTTGTAAACCGGTTTAGGAGCAGATTTGTTGACACGTTCTGTCTCTCTGTCAAGTTTAAGTTTTGCATTTTTTTCTGCCTCACCATACTTATTTGACATATCCGCCCATCTTTGCTTAAAGACATTAACCTGTGCTTCAAGTTCTTGTATCTCTAGAGTGATTTTGTACAAGTCAGACGCTGACTGTGCGCCAGGAGTTTTAATTTTCAAGGATTTCATTACTTCATCTTCAGACTGGAGATTATTTTCAATCAAATCCTTTTCATTTTCAATCGTGGAAAGCACTTTATCTATCTGATCTCTGAATGCTGCCTCATCGGCTTCTGAAATATTACAACAGTTATCAGGTAGTGGCGGCAACTGGCTCAGCAAAGATCTGCCTATATCTGACTGGGCAGTCGCAACCACTATATTCACAAGTATAAAAGTGAAGATAAGCCTGGTTTTCATAGGGTTTAAATTTTTACAAATTCGACTCTCCTGTTTTTTGCGCGCCCTTCTGTTGTTGCGTTTTTATCTATAGGTTTGCTCATACCAAAGCCTTTTGATGATAGCCTTGATGCTTCAATACCCATTTCAACAAGCTTATCTTTGACAGCTTTAGCACGATCTTCTGACAATGATTGATTCATTTCAGCTTTTCCTGTGTTGTCGGTATGACCTTCTACAGAAAATTTCAAATCAGGATATTTTTTCAGAATACTGAAAATCTCATTAATAGTACCCATAGATTGAGGCTTAATAGTAGATTTTCCAACATCGAAAGTTATACCGTAAGTAATTATTTTGCCATCAGTCAATAATTTATCATATAAGGGAACCGCACCTTTTGCTATTCTTACATTTTTTATGTGAAAAGTGCTGTTGTCTTCAGAGCCACGGGCAAAGAATTTTACTTTTGCAGGCTTTTCTACCATATTAGGGATGTTGGCAACTCTCTTCTCGTCAACATAAACTTTCATGGCTCGTTTATTGAAAGACAGCGATAAATGGTGCCATCCTTTTGAGTTATCAAATGAATCTTCTGCATCTCTTTCATTTCCGTTATTTACCCATTTTGACAAAAACCTGGTATTATCTTTCCAAAACAATGTAGAAAATATTACCTCCCCCGATGAATTAACCAATTCAATGGTATTTTCACCATCTTTATCATCAATCAGGAAGTCATATTCGATTGTAAATTCATCAGTAAGATAATTGTTTGTATTCTCCTTAAACAGAGGAGTTATATAAGTAAATCCGACAATAGCTATAACATTTTCACCATTAACAGTAGCAATCTCTGCGCCTCCTTCAATTAGATCCCATTTACTTGGAAACTCACCTTTTTGTTCACCTTTAAGGTCATCTTCGAAAATTACTTCATTTCCTGGAACAAAGTCAAACTTATTGTAAGACATCAAATCGGACTTACCTGTCTTTGACGAAGTCTTTTTTTCAGTTTTTGCTTCACTACTCTCATTATCTGTAGCCTCTTCTTCTGAATCAACTTCTTCACTATCTTTCTTTTTCTTTTTGAAGAGATTTGTTACCTTCTCTTCAATCTTGTCAATACCCTTATCGATTGTTTCATCGACACGCTGTTCTGCCCTGTTTGTGGTTTTCTCTTTTACCTTGTCTTTAATACTGAATTGTGAGTATGCAAGAGTGGCAAAAAACAGAACTACTAAAATTAAAATTGTCCTTTTCATGATTATCTGTATTTAAATTTCAATTATCGATATCGTCAAAAGTATATTGTCTTAGATTCAACTAAAACCCCCCAATGGGGGTATTTTTATTACACTTTGTTTTTTATCTTTGTTTTACAATAGAAAAACCATGTGACATGATAAAAAAAGCAACCTTAATCAAATACACATTAATAACAGTCTTGTTATTAACACTATCCGGCAGTTTATCTGCTGCAGACCCACATATAAGAGAGCAGGAGTTACTTGTGAAGCTTAAATCAAGCAAACTTTCAGAATCTGAAAAGATTATATTATGGTATAATCTGGCATCTGTTTATGTTGGATATAAGAATAACGAAGCCAGAAAATATGCTTCTAAGTTACTTGAATATGAAAACGATTTATCCAGACAATACGGAGTAATGATAATGGCCGGAATTACAATTAATGAAGCCCAATACGACAGTTCAGAAGTTTTCCTTAATGAGGCAAAAGAAACTTTTCACTTAAAATTTTCAGACGATTTCAACATGGGATCGACTATTTATAACAGACTTGGCCACCTCAAAACCGTAAAAAGCACACCTGATGCAGCAATTAAGAACTATCTGGAAGCACTTAAATACTGTGAAAAAATTAAAGATTATGCTCAAATGTGTGCTGTATGTACAAACATTGCCTACCTCTACGGTCAGGTCGGAGCTGATGATAATGTAAAACTTAAATATTCATACAAAGCACTTCAGTATGCAGAAAAAAGCAATGATCCATGGGCTTTAGAGCAAGCATATTCAACGCTTGGCAACACGTTGCAAGAGGCTGACAGCATTCAGAAGGCTCTGATTTACCAAATAAAAGGTCTTGAATTGAGCAGAGAAATGAAATCAGAGCAAAAAGAATGTTTTGCTGCCTTAAATATTGGTTGTACTTATATAAGTCTGGAGAAATGGACAGATGCCGAAAAATATTTTCTTTACGCCTTAAAGCTTGCTGTAAAAAACAATTACAAAAGACCTGAAACATATATACTATCTTGTCTTTCTGATGTTTACAGAGGTTTGAAAAAATACGACCTTAGCGAAAAATACTTAAAAGAAGCATTCGAAAAAAAAGACGCACTTACCGAACCTGAACAACTGGAAATCAACATTGCTGCACTTAAACTTTCAGTAGCAAAAGGAGATATTGCAGAGTTTGAAAAGCAGTTTGATGTTTTCCTTGAGCAACAGGAAAAAATACACAATACATCTTCACACGAAAAAATGGCTGAACTTGAATTAAAATACGAAACCGAGAAAAAAGAAACCCGAATAAAATCGCTGGAAAAAGAAAAGAAATACTACTTGTGGATTAGCGGTTTTGGCGTTATGGTTTTGGTTTTAACATTGGTTACTCTTTTTTACAGAAATCGTCTTGTGAAAAATCAAAAGTTGCTGGCCGAAAAGCAAGTCGAAAAACTAAGTCAGGAAAAAAGACTCATTGCAACTCAGTCTGTTCTTGAAGGCGAAACCGCAGAGCGAAGTCGTCTTGCCCGCGATTTGCATGATGGCCTTGGTGGTATGCTTTCTGTTGTAAGGCTTAATCTGAAGGACATTAAAGTAGGTGGTTTTATTGAAAATGAAGATGTTAATCGTTATGACAGAGCTCTAGGCTTACTTGATGAATCTATAAAAGAATTAAGACGGGTAGCACACCATATGATGCCTGAATCTTTATTGAGATACGGCATAAAAGCCTCATTGAATGATTTTTGCAATGATATTCCAAATATGCGGTTTCATTATTTCGGAAATGATAAAAGACTGGACAGCAACCTGGAAATTCTCATTTACAGATCTGCACACGAGCTGGTAAACAATGCTTTAAAGCATTCAGAAGCAAGCCATATAAATCTACAGGTGGTTCAGGAATCTGACAGAATATCAATTACTGTTCAGGATGACGGAAAAGGATTTAATCCTGACAATATAAAATCGGGTATGGGGCTGGAAAATATCAGAAAAAGAGTAGAGTCTTTTGACGGCAAAATGAGTATTTACTCCTCACCTGAAAACGGCACTGAAATAAACATTGAATTTCAAATAAAAGTGAGCAATGATAAGGGTTAATATTATTGACGACCATAAATTGTTGGTTGAAGGATTAATCAAACTAATTGATGAATCTGGTATTGCAAAAGTGACAGAAGTTGCCCACAACGCTGAGAAAGGCAGAAAAATGCTTATGGGCGGTATGCCCGATGTTTTATTACTTGATATTAACCTTCCCGATGCTAACGGTGTTGATCTTTGCGAAGAGCTAAAAAACAAATACCCTGATTTAAAAATACTTGCTTTAACAAGCTATGGTGAATACACTGTTGTAAGACGCATGATAGAAAGTGGGGCATCAGGATATGTTCTCAAAAATGCAATGTGTGAAGAAATGATTGAAGGTATTAAAACAGTGGCCGCCGGCGAAATTTTTCTTTGCCACGAAGTTGACATTATAATGAAAAAGCAGGAAAATAGCGCTGTTTGGTTAACTCACAGAGAACGTGAACTTTTAAAACTTATCGTCGAAGGATATACCAATCCTGAAATCGCCGAAAAAATATTTCTTAGCCCCGAAACCATAAAAGGTTACAGAAAAAACCTTCTTTTCAAACTTGGTGTAAAAAACACAGCCACACTTGTAAAACTGGCAATAGAAGAAAAACTGGTTTAAT
>CAZFUO010000043.1:0-11973 GCA_964522065.1 uncultured Bacteroidales bacterium
TATAATTTTTTTATCTTAAACCTTACATCTAAGTACTTTTATTATGCAAAAATACCATTTGAGTAATCGCCCTGACAGAGAGTTAAAAAACGATACAGAAATTGTTGAGATTCTTAAAAGTGGAAAGTTTGCAGTAATTGCTATGTGTAGGGATAACGAACCATACATAGTTACACTTAGTTATGGTTTTGATATAAAAGAAAATGCACTTTATTTTCATTGTGCACCCGATGGCCTTAAACTTGATTTTATCACCCGCAACAACAAAGTATGTGCTACTGTTATTGAAGATGGTGGTTATGTTTTGGGGGAATGTGCTCACGAGTACAAGACAGTCGTATTTTGGGGAAATATGCAAATTGTAAATGATATTGACCAAAAAAAACATGGGATGCAGATTTTGTTAAGTCAACTGGAGAAGGAAGATAGTGTGATTAGAGAAAAGATGCTCAAATCTGACAGCTTTTATTCAAAAATGACCATTCTAAAACTTGAAATCACACAAATTCATGCAAAAGCTGGTAGGTGAAAGTTGTATAAAAGGTAAAAGACAATTGCTGCTATTGCTTGTTTTTTTTGCCATATTAAATGTAAATGCCAATAGTGTCATAGATAGCCTGCAATCTCGCTTAACTGTTTTTAATCGTGAGAAACCTCTGATAAACTTATATGTACATCTGGATCGCAACACATATATGCCGGAAGATACAATTTGGTTTAAAGCTTATGTTTTGACTCCTTACCTCAATGATGTTTTGTTTGTACGTATAACTGACAGAAAAAAGAATGTGGTGCTTGAGAAACAATTTCTTATGTACGATATCAGGGCTCATGGTGATATTTACCTGCCGGATACTCTTTCTGAAGGGAAATACTATTTTTATGCTTATACAGACAGAATGATAAGTTTAAATCCTGGTGATGTTTTTGTACAACCAATTACTGTCAATAAGGCTATAACAAAACGACTAGAGGCCACAGCGTCCGTTACAAACATCAAGAAGGTACACAGAGGTGATAAAGTTGAAATACTGGCACGTGTAAAAAATATTGAAGGAAAGAACTATAAAGGCAATTACAGCCTATGGGTAGGTGATAACTTATTAAAAAAGGGCTCACTAACTACCAATAGTCTTGGTGAGGCTTATGTGCGTTTCAAATATCCTGACATTTATAATACCGAAATGGTAAGATGTGAAATTCGTTTTAAACAGGATAAGGATTTTGCGGAATTAATTATGAATCTGAGACATGAGGGAAATACTGCTCATGTTAAAGTCTATGCTGAAGGTGGGCATTTTTTAGAAGGTTATAATAACCACGCTGTTGTGGAAGTCTTTGATGATAGTAAAAATCCATTGGAGGTAAAAGTTGATTTGCTTGAAAATAAAAAGGTTGTTGCAGGTACACTTACAAATAAATTTGGTCTGGGTTCTGTATGGTTTAAACCTCGAAAAAATGCAACTTATAATCTTGCTATCCACGAAAATGATACTACTACTATAATCCCTTTTCCCGGAGAAATCGAATCGGAAGGCTATGGCCTGCAGCTAAAAAGTATAAATGGTAAAAAAACAGCAATTATAACCAATCTGAGTAAGCAGGATACATCTACTCTTGTACTTCGTTCTTTAGATAAAATTGTCTGGAATAAGGAAGTTGCTCTTAAGTTTGGAGATTCACTGGTTGTTGATTTGCCGCAGGAATTGTCTAAGACGGTTTTGAATCTGGCTGTATTTGATAGTGTATCAAAACCAAAAGCCCAGCGATTATTTTTGAACAGGTATGATGAACCATTTAAAATTCAGATTAGTACGTCTAAATCTGTAGCAAATTCGCAGGCAGTAATCAAAGTAAACATTAGTGCTGTTGATGCTGATAATAATCCTGTTATAGCCAATCTTTCAGTATCTATAGTTGAAAAAAGTACCCTCAATAAATCAACTTATCGTACTATAACACAATCGTATAATTTTAAAAACATATTTGGGTCGAGTCTTAACTACAATGAATTTGAAGAGGGCTTTGATAACCGTCTTATATCCACGACCTGGGGATTGAAAGATTGGAATTATGTATTAAGGTACCACCCGACTGGCTATATCCGATTGCTTAATAATGCCGGCGGAATTAATGGCTCATTAACTTCAATAGATGGTAAGCCATTAAAAATCAAACGTCTTATGCTTGAATCAACTACTATTTTTGACAAGAAAGATTTTGCATCAATGATTACCAATATTAAGAGTAATACTGGGCAATCTGAAAATAGCAGAGTTCGTAGCAGTATTATCACTGTTAAGGACTGGGCTGAAGCTGTTCCTCTTGATACAAATGGCGTTTTTGCGATTTCTCCTAAGGTTTTGACAGTTAATAGTTTTGAAACGAAGGTTTTAAAACCGGAAATACCTTTATCTGGTGATTTTGAAATTCATCTGAATGATTATTCTGTTGATATGGATGAATTTGTTCGTAATGGCGAAGCCCTTGAATTTATTCATCCTGTAAATACTTTTACCAGATATGAGGCTCCAGTTATAAAAATGCTTAGTAAGGTTATTCAGCTAAAAGAAGTTACAATCGAGTCAAGAGGAAAATTCATTTTGAGTAACAATGATAATATGGGGAAGAAGTCTGATTATATTTGTAGAGAATATCATGTTTTTAATTGTCGAAACCATAGAGTAGGAGGTTACAAGCCAAGAGCAGGAATGGTATATCTTAACAACGAAAAAGGGACTTTATTCTTGTATAATGGTGCAGGCAAAGAGTTCTCTCCTGCTCCTCAAGGTGCTGTTGCCGGATCTATTTGTTACTTTCCTATAAGAAATATAAGTAAACCATGCAATTTTTATAACCCACAAGAAACAGATACCACCTTTATTAAATCCGAGACCCGTAGTACCATATATTGGTCGCCAAATGTTTACCTGGATGAATCAGGCAAAACAAGTTTTAATTGCAATTTGTCAGACAGGTCAGGAGAATTTTTTATAATTGTTCAAGGCATTGAGGTAAAAACACGAAAGCCGGTTTATGGTACTTACGAATTTAAACTTTAATACCATGCATAGATACTCAGATCTAAAGTTTCTTCCTGTTTATTCTTTGAAGAAAATCACAAATACTTCAATTTTTCAGGGAAATAACAAGAAAAGAAAATATTTTGAAGGTTGGTATTATAAAATGGTAGCTAAAGATGGAATGTCAATTTTCAGCGTGATTCCGGGCATTTCACTTTCAGAATCTGGTGATGATCAACATGCTTTTATTCAATTGATTAATGGTGTAACAGCTGAAACAAGTTATTTTAGTTTTCCAATCGAAGATTTTTTATTTTCTACAAATGAATTAGAAATTAAAATTGGTGATAACTATTTTTCAAAAGAAAGAATATCTCTAAACTTAAATAACTCCGAAACCGCGGTTTCGGGACAAGTGGAAATGTCTGATCTTGTTGAATTCAAGTCGGGGGCTATGCTTGATATTGGCATAATGGGTTGGTACAGATTTGTTCCGTTTATGGAATGTTATCATGGTGTAGTTAGTTTGACACACAATCTGAAAGGTTCGATAATTGTGGATAGTAAACTTCATGATTTTAACGAAGGCAAAGGTTATATTGAGAAAGATTGGGGATCGAGTATGCCCTCTGCCTGGATATGGATGCAGAGTAATAACTTTTCATGCACTGATAGTTCTTTTATGCTTTCTATTGCAAACATTCCGTGGATGGGTAAATCATTTACAGGATTTCTTGGATATTTTTATTACAATGGAAAAATACATCGTTTTGCAACTTATCTTTCTACAAAGCTAGGTCTTCAATTTGAAGAAAATGATACAATTGTTATAAGGCTTGAAAATAGTGATTGCAACTTTATAGTAAGAGCAAAATCGGCTAATTCCGGACTTTTAAAAGCACCTTTAAAAGGGGCTATGGATAGAAGAATTCCTGAAAGTATAGATGCAATTATTAACATAATAATGTCTGATAAAAACGGTAAAATCTTGTTGGAAGATTATTCAAAAATAACTGGTCTTGAAATGGTTGGTGATTATAAAAGCCTTCAATATTCTATTAAATAAGGTTTTTGATATCCTGATGCTATTGAATTTTGCTATAAATATGTAGGATTTTGCTACAAGTCAGTTTTAGCGACTAATATAATATCCCTATTTTTGGCATCAGGCAATTAAATAATTAATACAGAAAAACATTTATGCGACTTTCAGGAATAATTCTAAGCATTTTTGCATTGTTCACTATTTCGGTAGTGGCTCAAAACGGTGATCAGATACTTGATGGAATTGGTGAAACCGGTCTTATAGCTCGTTATACATTAAATAAAGATGCAAAAGATTGGTCAAGAAACAATCTTCATGCCGAATTTAAAGGCACAGACTTCAAATTTGTGAAAGATTCGGTGTTTGGTAGTGTTCTGGCAATGAGTGGTTCTACATATATTTCTTTACCAGGGGAATCGGTCTCGGGCGAAGAATCTTTGAGTATTTCGGGTTGGATTTTCCCTCTTACTGACAAAAAAGGACAAATCTTTTTTGATTTTGGTAGAAATAAAGACTTACGGATGTTTGTTTCAAATGCAGGTTATAAAGATTCAGAAGGATTTCAGGCGCAGTTATTAAGAAACTCAAGTAAGTATGTTTCTGCATCACAATCATTAGAAGTTAATAATTGGAATCATGTAGCAGTTGTAGTAAATATTCCTTCAAAAACGCTTAGTACATTTATAAATGGAAAGCGTGTTAGTGAAGTGAAAAATGTTGAAATTCAGCTTGATCAGATATTTGAAGCCAATAAGCCTGCTGAAAATAAGCTGTTTATAGGTAAATCTATTGAAGATGGTGTTGCTAACCTTAATGCCAGGTTGTATGATTTTCGTATATATCGTATTCCTCTGACAGAGAGGCAAGTATCAAGAATATATAATATTGCACTCAAAAAGGAAGAGCCTGTAACCAGAAGGAGAGGGGAAACTGAGCAGAATCTGACAGCTTTCCCTGAAACAACTCAACAGCTATACAACTCTATGCTGACTGAAGTCCCGGATGTACAGGTTGAAACAGTTGTCGGTAATTTGCCCAGATTACCACGGCTTGTAAAGGGTAAATACAGGGGCGGTTTCGACGGACCTGAGGTAAGAGTTATATGGCCTGCTCCAACGGATAATGCTCAGGTTATGAGTCCCGGAACATATACCGTTACAGGCAAAATATCCGGTTCAAATGTTAAACCCACTGCGACTGTAAAAGTGGTTGAGGCTAACAAAGTTGTAATACCTTCGCGAAAGCTTGAAGTCTTTAAACTTAATCAGGTAAAACTCAATACAGATATTCACGACCATAAAACAAAATTTATTGAAAATCGTGATAAGTTTGTCAGTGTTCTGGCTAAAACAAATCCTGACAATTTTCTGTATATGTTTCGTAATGCATTTGGACAGAAGCAACCGGAAGGTGCAGAGCCATTAGGAGTTTGGGATAGCCAGGAAACCAAATTGCGCGGTCATGCCTCTGGTCACTATCTTAGTGCAATTGCTCAGGCTTATGCCGGAACCGCATATGATAAAAATCTACAGGCTAATTTTGCAGGTAAGATGAAATATATGGTAGATGTTTTATATGAACTTTCAAAGATGTCAGGAAGTCCTTTAAAAACTGCTGGTGAATATATTTCAGATCCGTCACTTGTAAAACCAGGCAGTAACAAGCAGAATTTTGATTCTGATCTCAGCGTAAACGGTATCAGGACAGATTACTGGAACTGGGGTAAGGGATTTATAAGTGCGTATCCTCCCGATCAGTTTATTATGCTTGAAAAGGGTGCAACCTACGGTGGATCGAATGCTCAAATCTGGGCACCTTATTATACTTTACATAAGATTCTTGCAGGGTTGATGGATATTTACGAAATAAGTGGAAATAAAAAAGCACTTGAGATTGTTAAAGGTATGGGAGACTGGGTATATGTCAGGTTAAATAACTTACCTAAGGAAACACTTATAAGTATGTGGAACAGGTATATTGCCGGTGAGTTTGGAGGTATGAATGAAGCAATGGCAAGACTTTATCGTTTAACTAAAGAGCCAAAATATCTAAAAACAGCTCAGCTGTTTGATAATATTAAAGTTTTTTACGGAGATGCAAACCATTCTCACGGTTTATCTAAAAATGTGGATATTTTCAGGGGCTTGCATGCAAACCAGCATATTCCTCAGGTGATTGGTGCATTAGAAATATATCGCGACTCGCAATCTCCTGAATATTTCAATATTGCAGACAATTTTTGGCATATGGTTACAAATGACTATATGTATAGCATTGGAGGTGTTGCAGGTGCCCGTAATCCTAATAATGCAGAATGTTTTACAAGCCAGCCATCTACCTTATATGAAAATGGTTTTGCAGCAGGCGGCCAGAATGAAACATGTGCAACATATAACATGTTGAAACTAACCGGAGATTTGTTTATGTTTAATCAAAACGCAGAGTATATGGATTATTATGAGCGCGGACTTTATAATCATATACTTGCATCTGTTGCAGAGCATTCACCAGCAAATACCTATCATGTTCCATTACGTCCTGGCTCAGTTAAACAATTTGGCAATCCTAATATGACAGGTTTTACCTGCTGTAACGGAACCGCGATTGAAAGCAGTACTAAGCTTCAAAATTCAATTTATTTTAAAAGCTCTGATAATAAAGCTTTATATGTAAATCTTTATATACCTTCAGAGCTTAACTGGACAGAAAGAAAAATAACTGTTATTCAATCAACAGCTTATCCTAAAGAAGATTGCACAAGGCTGACCATAAAAGGTAAAGGACGTTTCGATCTTAATGTAAGAGTTCCACATTGGGCAACCAGCGGTTTCATCGTGAAAATAAACGGAAAAGAAATAAGTGGATCTGTAGCAAAGGTTGATGCCGGTGGAATAAAAATATCTGCTAAACCGGGTAGTTATTTTAGTATAAACAAAAACTGGAAAGATGGAGATGTTGTAGAATTAAAAATGCCATTTAAGTTTTATCTGGAGCCTGTTATGGATCAGCAAAACATAGCAAGTTTGTTTTACGGACCTGTTTTACTTGCAGCACAAGAGCCCGAGCCACGTACAGAATGGCGTAAGATTACTTTAAATGCCGAAGATATAAGTAAATCGATATCAGGAGATCCCTCCAAATTACAGTTTACAATTGATGGTGTAGAGTTTAAGCCTTTTTATGAAACTTATGGACGTCATTCTGTTTATCTGGATGTAACTTTAAAATAGATTTTTTACATTTGCCGAATGAACGTTGAAAGCAAAAAATCTAATACTAATGAAATAGCAGTTTTCAGAACTGCTTATCTCAACTCTTTGCCACATTTCCAGGAATTGTACCTGGAAATGATGTTGGCAGATTCAGAATCTTTCCTTATATCTTCTGGTCAGAAAGATGTTGGTTACTTTATTAAAACTCAATCAAATAAACTGATTGAATTTTATATTGTTGATGAGTATCTTCCTCATGTTGAGTCTGTATTTAATTTTATTCTACACAAACATAGTATTGTTAGTGCATTATGTAAAACATTTGATTTTTTATTGCTTGAAAACTGTCTTGAAAATTCCAAAAAACATAAAATAATAGGTCACTTATTCAGAGATACAATAAAAGCAACATCATTTCCATTGCCTGAATTAAGTAAACGGCAGGCAACTGAAGATGATTACGATTTTCTATTAAAACAGGAAGGTGAACTTTATGAGTCACCCGAAGAACTGTTGCATTTTATAAATGGTAGAAATATCATAATGTTTTATAATGAAAATGACCTTTATGGATGCGGATATTTAATAAGAATAAATGATGGATGGGATTATTATGACATTGGCATGTGGGTAAATCCAAAATACCGAAACCGCGGTATAGCAACAGGCATAATATCTCATTTAAAGCAGACATGTCTGTTTAACAACCGTATTCCTATTTGTGGTTGTGCATATGAAAATTTAGCCTCTAAGCGTTCTCTCGAAAAGAATGGTTTTATTAGCAAATACAAACTGGTTGAATTCCTATTCAGGTAGAGTGAAATATCTACAGTATTTTGTTGACCAAATCTGTATTAAAAATAAACTTCTAAATTTTATAGATTCAGCAATCTATATATGATTTTTATTTAAATATCACTAACTTCGGCCTCATAAATATCACAAAAGCATAATAATGAAAAATTACTTTAAAATCTTTATTCTTTTCTGCTTTTTCTCATCGTGTTCAGGTGATGATATAGAGTTTGACGGAACCAGAACGGGTCTTGCTAATCGTTTTGTACTTGACTTTAATGTTTTAAATAAAACTTTTACTCATACAATGGAGCTTGAATCAGGAGATGTGGTAGATGTTGAGATTACAAAAGAAAAGGGTGAACTTGATATTGCTGTTACAGACAGTGAAGATAAAGTGATTTATAAAGGCGATAATGCATCGTCTAATAAGTTCTCGATTGTTATTTCTAAAGATGATGAGTATTTGTTTGAAGTAACAGGCCGTAAGGCGGCTGGATATGTAAGTTTTATTTTAAAAGAAAAATAATTGTAATGAAATTAATTAACTTTGTTTCTTTAGCCGGAGTAGTAGTGCTATTATCTTCTTGTGCCTCTTTTTATCAGTTTATAAATGTGAGTCCTTCTGACAAATTAAAGAGTATAAATTTCTCTGAATCAGATTATAATGAGTCGTATAAGTTTTATTACTCTGACACTATGGGAGATAATTATCTCAGAGAACTTAGGCAAAATTATAAACTGGATGCTTTGTCTGAAACTGGAAAAACCGAACTTGATAAAATAAAGATAATGGTGGACTGGACAAACAGGCAATGGAAACATAATGGTTCTAATAATCCTACTAAGTCTGATGCTCTGACAATTCTAAAGGAAGCAGCTGAAGGTAAGATGTTCAGATGTGTTGAATATGGAATAGTAGCTTCAGCCTCTTTAAATAGTATTGGGATAAAGGCAAGAGTGTTAGGTTTAAAAACAAGAGATGTAGAAAAAGTCAGAAGAGGTGCTGGGCATGTTGTTACTGAAGTCTATTCTTCTGATTTAAAAAAATGGATATTTGTCGATCCGCAGTTTAATATTATGCCTGTTTTAAATGAAATGCCGTTGAATGCCGTTGAATTTCAAAAAGCGATACTTAAAGACAGAACCAATCTGAAACTTGTTAATCTAAGTGGTATTATTGATAAAGATTATGCAGATTCATACATAAACTGGATTGCAAAATATTTGTTTTATTTTGATGCATTATTCGATCAAAGAATCTCTGGAGACTTAAATTATCACAGAGTTGATGGAAAAACCAAATTAACTCTGGTTCCTATGGGCGAAAAAGAACCGAGAGTATTTCAGAGAAGCAGTAAAATAAACTATTCTCATTATACAAACTCTCTTAAGGACTTTTACAGAATACCTTGAGAAATTTAAAAATACTTATTTATGAGAAAGATTTTTGTTCTGGTTTTGTTTGGTTTTGCAATATCTACTTTTGGGTTTAGTCAAATACCGGGAGAGGCTTTTGATCTTACAAACTCTCTGTCTGATTTGTGGCATGAGGGAAAGACTGAAAAAGCAGTTGAAACCTCAGTTAAGTTATTTGAGATGCATTCTCCTTTCTTTATAGACAGGGTACATAATAGTCTGTCTCAGGGTTTAAGACGAGATAATAAATCTTATCATAAAATTTATCTTGAGCAACTGTATCTGAAGAATAATAAAGATATAAATTTTATAATTACACCTGTAATGCTTTGGTGTAAGGCCTTAAATGCAAAAGATGATTCAGATTTGAAGTCGGTATTAGATGAGCTGATACTGGTTATTGATAAAAATTCGGGATATGATTGTAGAACTGAGAGGTATAGTCTTCTAATTCTTCAGGAGCTTGAAAAAAGAAATGCCATAGATTTAAAAATTAAGGAAGAAATACTCAAAAAGAATATTTCAAACTTGTTGACTTATCCTGATATTGATACTCCGGCAACGGGACGTAATCAAATTGAGATGAGGGCGTGGTGCAGATTTATTCTTGCAAATTGTTACTTTGGATTGTATAGTATAAATTCTGATAATGAGGAATATTTAAAGAAAGCAGCTTTCTACAGTTCTGATATCAATGATAAGCAGGTAAAGCATGCTTATTTTTATGATATGGTTTTGTTGGCCAACACTCCTGATAAAGTTGTAGATTTTAATTTAGAGTACTTTAAGTACCTCGTGAAAAATAACAGAAATACTGAGGCTTTATCTAAAATTAGCGAAATTGCATATCTGGATCCTACCAATTCAAATCTTGAAAAATTAAAAAAATTCTACAGTAGTAGCGGTTCTGCAGTTTTGTTTAATGTTTACTGGCAAAATTATATAAGTAAAATGGGAACCGCGGTTCCGAAGGTGAAGTTGAAATACGAAAGTGAAGAGCTGGATTTGACTGTTAAGCCGGGTAAGTGGATTTATATTGATGTTTGGGGTACATGGTGTAGTCCATGCGTGAAAGAATTGCCCGATTTGCAGGCTTTTTATGTTGAAAACAAAAGTAGGGCAGATAAGCTTTCTATTTATACTTTCTCATACAGTTCGACCGATCTTAAAGGTTTTTTGGAGAAAAATAAATACACTTTTCCTGTAACGGAAATTGATCAGAAAACGAATGATCTTTTTAAAATTAATAGCTATCCAACGAAAATATTAATAACTCCCGATGGTAGTTATATCAGAATTCCTTTTGGGGTGGACTGGAAAATGTATGTAAGGAATTATGCTCAATTATGAATTGCTCAATTAAATTATAAATTAAAATAGAAAATGAAGACTTTTGTACGTGTAATGTCTCTTGTGGCTTTGTGCCTTGTATTTTCTCAAACTTCGGTTGAGGCTCAGGGTTTAAAAAATGCTTTAAATAAAGTAAAGGGTGCGATTAATGATGCTGCGAGTTCTGTAACTACAGGTATTTCAGGTGAGTCTCCATCGGAGGGTCCTGCTAAAGCAATTGCTCCGGAAGTGAAGAATTCTGTTTCACAGTTAAGAGCTTATTTGGGGCTGACAAAAGCTGAATTTACTGCCAAAATGAAATCGCTTGGTTTTGCAGAGGGTGTAGATGATATGGGATATGGAGGTATTATTTATAAATCTAAAAAGGCTACTTATGTATATGCCATAAAGTATGGAGTTAGAGATGGAGTTGAGCTTGTAAGAGATATATCTAAAATAAATTCATCTAAAAAACCGGTTTTGGCAACTCTTAAGACGGATTTCCTTGCATATTCTAAGCAGTGTTCAGATGTAAAAGCTGAATTGAAGGAGGCTGTTTTGATGCCAGTAAACAAAAAAAGTACTAAGGCTAATGCCAGAAATGCTACTGCCAGAAATGAGAAATTTTTACCTGCTCTGGAAAGTATGGTAAAAGCAAATGAAGATGGTAGTGCATTGGAATCATATTCTGAGAGAGATTACGATTATAGTATAATTTTAATGTATAGCAAGGTGGCTTCTATATCAAGTTTGACTTTGCGAATAATTGATAAAACTATTGAGTCACTTGAAGGATAATCTTTAATAGCATAATTAAAAATCCCCCGTGAACCTGAGTTCACGGGGGATTTCCTTTTTTGAGACTTTTGAAAGTGTTAACCTATCAACTTTTAGTCAAAATTTGTGTACGCGGTTTCACCATGTTGTGTTTCGTCCAATCCAACGGCTTCCTCGTTGACTGTGGCACGTACACCCATTACTTTTTCTGTCAACTTGAAAATTAAGAATGTTCCGAGTCCGGAATATGCAATTGTTGCAATAGTAGCTATAAATTGTATCCAAACCTGATGCCAGTTTCCTGCAATTGCACCACTGTATGCTGATTGTACAGCTGGAGTAGCAAGCAGACCGGTTAATATAGCACCAAGAA
>CAZFUO010000043.1:11983-14107 GCA_964522065.1 uncultured Bacteroidales bacterium
CATGAACTCCGAATGCGTCTAATGAGTCGTCATATCCCAATTTTGGTTTAACAAATGCAACCATTACAAAGCAAACCAGAGATACGACAATTCCGATTATAAGTGCTCCTGAAACATCTACAAATCCCGCTGCAGGTGTAATAGCAACCAGTCCACCGACTGCACCCGTGCAAATGCCTACAACTGTTGGTCTCTTACCGTGGAACCAGTCAAGGATTGCCCATGTTAGAGCTGCTGCAGCAGCAGATATGTGAGTTACTAAAAATGCGTTAGCAGAAAGTCCGTCAGCAGCCAGTCCGCTACCAGCATTAAACCCAAACCAACCAAACCATAGCAATGCTGCTCCTATAAAAACGTGAGGAATGTTATGAGGGGGTATTGCATGCCCTTTATAGTCGCGTCTTTTGCCAAGCATTATAGCTGTAACGATAGCTGCTATACCTGCATTTATGTGTACAACAGTACCACCGGCAAAATCAAGTGCGCCAAGTTTAAACAACCATCCGTCACCAGACCAAACCCAATGGGCTACCGGATTGTAAATGAATAAAGCCCAAAGAACTGTAAAAAGTAAGAAACCTTTAAATTTGATTCTTTCTGAGAAAGCTCCAATTATAAGTGCAGGTGTGATTACTGCAAACATGCACTGGAACATTATAAATACGAAATGTGGAATAGTTCCTATTGTACCTCCGTCTGGGGTTGGCTGTGAGTGTGATATGAAATAGGGACTAAGGTCGCTAAGGTTTATTCCTTTAAGGAAGGCCCAGTCTAGTCCTCCTATAAAAGGAGTTAAAAATCCTGAAGAGCTGCTGAATGCAAGGCTGTAACCTACAACTACCCATTCAATACTGATAACAGCTACTATTATCATACATTGCATAAGTACGTTTAGTACGTTTTTTCTTCTGACTAATCCACCATAGAATAGTGCCAGGCCTGGTATTGACATTAATAATACAAGGGCCGTTGCCATTATCATCCATGCTGTATCTCCGGTATCTACTTTTGGTGTGCTGATAACTGCAGTTGTGGTTTCTGCTGCCAGTGGCGTAGCTAATAATGCCATCGCCACAAATGGTAGTATATATTTTTTCATTGTTTGCTGTTTTTATTTTTCATCTTTGTTGTAAAGAGCCTCAGGTCCTGATTCGCCAGTTCTTATTCTGTAGGTTTCCTGTATGTCCGATACGAAAACTTTTCCGTCACCTGTATCACCTGTTCTGGCTGCATTCATAATTGCATTAACTGTTCTCTCCAGATTTACATCACGTACTACTATCGACAACATTCTTCTTTGAATGTAGCTTGATTGGAATACTTGTCCTCTTACAACCTGATCTTCTGTGGATTTTCCTAATCCGGTAATGTCCCAGTAGGAGAACCAGTCGATGTCGGCATCGTACAAGGCTTTTTTTACGTCCTCGAATTTTGATTTTCTGATAATTGCTTCAATTTTTTTCATAACACTACGTTTTTTGTGCGTGAGTTTTAATTCACGACAAAAGTATAAATAAAAATCGATAAAAGCGACAAAAAGAAACCAAAAAAAATAATAGAGCATTAAAAAGATAGTTAAAAGCATAAAAGGCTTTCAAAAAGAAAAAGGCGGAATATTCTCCCGCCTTTTTCTAACTAGTAATTAATTTATTAATTGTATGCTTTTTCTCCGTGTTCGTAGTAGTCAAGTCCGTTTTCTTCTTCTTTCTTGGAAACTCTTAAACCTACTGTGTATTTTAAGCCGTAAAATAAAGCAAAGCCTACTCCGAGAGCCCATGCGGCTACTGCTCCGACTCCAATAAGTTGAGTTACTAAGAGGTCAGTGCCTCCTCCATAGAAGATTCCACTTACACCGTTGTCTTTTGCGAAAAATCCAACCATAATGGTTCCGAATGCTCCGTTGACACCGTGTACTGATACTGCGCCAACGGGATCATCGATCTTGAGTACTTTTTCGAAAAATTCAACAGCAAAAACTACCAGTGTCCCTGCCATCAGGCCTATAATAACTGCTCCTCCGGGGGTTACAGTGTCACATCCGGCTGTTATGGCTACAAGTCCTGCTAAAACTCCATTGAGTGTCATGCTTAGGCCGGGTTTGCCGTATCTTAACCATGTTACTAT
>CAZFUO010000044.1:0-13935 GCA_964522065.1 uncultured Bacteroidales bacterium
GTGTATTTTACTTCTTCATTTTCAGGGTCGGTATCGATTTTTGCTATTATCTGATCTATTTTTTCCATTTCAAGATCGATAATATCATCCATGATTCTTTGTGCAAGACCTACATGTTTTTTGAATAGTTCAAAATCAAAATAGGCATCAGCTCTGAATGGATTTACAACATAAGAATACAGATTTACTGCAAGCAATCTGCAACTGTCATAAGGGCATAATGGGATTTCACCGCATGGGTTTGTCGAAACCGTACGAAATCCAAGATCTGCATAACAATCGGGAACTGACTCCTTTATTATTGTATCCCAAAATAATACACCAGGTTCGGCTGATTGCCAGGCATTGTGTACAATTTTATCCCAAAGTTTCTGGGCATTAATATCTTTTGTGAAAACCGGGTTTTTTGATCCTACAGGGTAATGTTGTGTGAAGTCTTTTCCGTTTGCAACAGAATCCATAAAATCGTCAGTTATTTTAACTGAGACATTTGCACCTGTTACTTTATTTTCAACCATTTTGGCGTCAATAAACGACTCGGAATCAGGATGCTGAATTGATACACTCAACATTAAAGCTCCTCTTCTGCCATCTTGAGCAACCTCTCTTGTGGAGTTTGAATATCTTTCCATAAAAGGAACAATTCCGGTTGATGTTAGAGCTGAGTTTTTAACAGGAGAACCTTTGGGCCTTATGTGTGAAAGATCATGTCCTACGCCACCTCTTCTTTTCATTAGTTGTACCTGCTCTTCATCTATTTTTATAATAGCACCATATGAGTCTGCAGCCCCTTCAACTCCGATAACGAAACAATTAGAAAGTGAGCCTACCTGATAGTTATTGCCAATACCTGTCATTGGGCTACCTTGTGGTACAATATATTTGAATTTATCAAATAGGTCGAATAGCTCTTTTTGGCTGATAGGATTAGAATATTTTTTTTCAATACGAGAGATCTCTGAAGCGAGTCTGTCGTGCATGTCTTTTGGACTTTTTTCATACAGGTTTCCAAAAGAATCTTTAAGGGCATACTTGTTGACCCAAACTCTTGCAGCTAATTCATCTCCCTGGAAGTATTCGAGAGATTCCTGATAAGCTTCGTCGTGTGTGTAAATTTTTTTTTCCACTATAAGGTTTATTGAGAGGTGGTTATTTGAATAAATTATTTTTTATGATCGGACTACAATAATACTTCGAATAAATCTTTTTTCAAAGTGATTTCAATTAAAAATGTTAAGTTTTCTAAAAATATTTTTATAGCGCAGAGAATGAGCTATATACAAAATTTCAGAATCTAAAATGTTTTCCATTTAGAAAATTTACTGGAATTATAATTGTAAAAAGTTTTCTCTTTTTATAGATTGATGAGATTACAAAATATAACTATCTTTGTAAAAAATATGTAATATGACAGCAATGCAAAACAGAAAAACTGTAAGAAAATATATTGATAAAAATATTGAAGATTCACTTTTAAATGAACTTTTTTCTCTGGCTTCAAGAAGTTCAAACACTGGAAATATGCAGGCTTACAGTGTTATTGTTACCAAAAACAAAGACATAAAAAAACAACTTTCTCCTTTTCATTTCAACCAACCACAGTTGAATAATGCGCCTGTTGTACTGACAATCTGTGCAGATTTAAACCGGGTAACCAAATGGGCTGAATTGCGTAAGGCAAATCCTGGTTTTAATAATATACAAGCATTAACATTTGCCACTATTGATGCAATTATTTTTGCTCAGACATTTTGTGTTGCTGCTGAGGAAAAAGGCCTTGGCATTTGTTATCTTGGTACTACAACCTATAACGCTAAGCAAATTGCAGATGTTTTAAACCTGCCGGATCTTGTAATACCTGTTACTACAATAACAGTAGGATATCCGGATGAAAGTGTTGAGGTGATAGTTCAGGACAGATTGCCTCTCGAAGGATTTATTCATAATGAAGTCTATAGTAATTACAGTGAGAGCGATATTGATAATATATATGGACATAAGGAGTCATTACCTGAAAGTAAAAAGTTTATAGAAATAAATAAAAAGGAAACATTGGCTCAGGTTTATACAGATATAAGGTATAAAAAAGAGGATAATGAATTTTTTTCAAAAGAGTTTATTGAAGCAATCAGAGCAAAAGGTTTTAACTTTTAAAGGCTCTGAATTATCTTCTCAATTTCGTTAACACTGCTCCTGATTTTTTTATCGGTTTCAATAAGATTTCCTACAGTTTTACAGGCATGTAAGACTGTAGCGTGATCTCTCTTACCAATAATCTCTCCAATATTTGAAAAAGACTTATCTGTAAGTTTTCTGGAAAGGTACATTGCAATTTGTCTTGCCTGTGCAATTTCCTGTTTTTTAGATTTCGAATTTATCATTTCAGGCTCAATATCAAAATACTTACAAACTTCTTCTTCTATTAGTTCAATAGATATTTGTTTGTCCTGAACTTTTATAGCATTTGAAACTACTTTTTTCGCAAGCTCTATATCAACTTCTTTTTCATAAATAACTGAATGAGCCATTAATGAGACAACGATACCTTCAAGGTCTCTTACATTGTCCTTTGCGTTTCTTGCAATATAATCAATGACTTCTTCAGAAAACTGAAGACCATCTCTTTTTAGTTTGCTGTTCAGTATTGAAACTCTGAGAGCAAAATCAGGTTTGTCCATTTCAGCAGTCAGACCCCATTTAAATCTTGTAAGCAATCGCTCTTCAATACCTGAAAGATCTTTTGGTGGTCTGTCACAAGTTATAATAAGCTGTCTTCCGTTTTGGTGAAGATGATTAAAGATGTGAAAGAAAACATTCTGAGTACCGGTTTTGCCTGATAGTTCGTGAATGTCATCTATAAGCAGTATGTCTATGCTCTGATAGAAATGGATAAAATCATTTACAGTATTATTCAGATAAGCCTGAGAATATTGAACCTGAAAAAGATGAGAGGAAACATATAAAACTCTCAGATTATTATTCTTTTGTATTGCTTCGTTACCTACTGCATGTAAAAGGTGGGTTTTTCCAACTCCTGATTTTCCATGTATAAAAAGAGGGTTGAATATAGTCTTTCCCGGTTTATCTGATATTGATAAACCTGCGGTTCTTGCCAGCCTGTTGCTGTCTCCACCAATGAAGTTGCCAAAAGTCAGGTTTGTATTTAACTGAGACTCCAGTCTGGAATGAACAATCTGATCGAAAGGATTCGAAGGATTTGTTTGTCTTACAGGAATTCCTGTAAGTTTATTATCAGTTGAAATATGCTTTT
This sequence comes from uncultured Bacteroidales bacterium, assembly GCA_964522065.1. Lineage (GTDB taxonomy): Bacteria > Bacteroidota > Bacteroidia > Bacteroidales > UBA1402 > UBA8389. The sequence goes on from CAZFUO010000044.1 coordinate 3,272, forward strand.
CCGGGCTAATCTGTACAGCAGTATCTGAAACCATTACCTGATAAAGTAAAGATGTATTTTCTCCGGTAATTCTCATAAGAGTTTTACCAATCAAATCTGCATATTGATTTTCCAGCTGTTCGTAAAAAAAATGACTTGGTACCTGTATCAATAAAGCCTTGTTTTCGTACTTTAAAGGAACGATAGGGTCGAACCATGTGGAAAAACTTATGTCCGGAACATTATCTTTAATAATGCTAAGGCAGCTGTTCCAAAGTGACTTGTGATTCAAGGTCATTACTTATATTGGTTTGTTTGGTTAATTATTTTGGTGGAATGCAAATTTTTGAAAAAAAAATGGATTATCCAAATGGAAAAATGCTTTGAAAATCCATGTAAAATTTTATTGGTTTGTATATCTCTTAAGGTCAGTTAGTTGTGGTAAATAACAGATAATCAGCCAGGTAGCATGCTGTTATTTTGTAACATTCATGTAGCTAGGTCTTTGCAAAATTGGCAGTCAATAAAGAAAATTTGGCACAAAAACCTTTAACCACCCTATTAATAAAGGTTTACAAAACCAGGTTATTTTTTCGTTAAATGTATAAAAACCTATTACTTAACACTCAACTTTCAGATTGTAACTTTTTTACTCCTTTTTTGATGAACCGAAAAGAGAAAAATGTACATATCGTTTTGGACTACCCTTAAGGTCTATTAATAGATTATTTGCACTTTCTGCTGTATTGCTAAGGTTTAGGTAAAGAGCTTTATCATTTAGCAATAATCCCATTGAGTTTTCAGGGCTGTTTAATTTTTGTGTTAAAGTACCCATGTCATCAAGTACTTTGTCAACTCTGCCTACAGTACCATTAAGGTCAATTTTATTGATTTCTGTACCCAGTATTGAAAACTCTGATGTCATTTTATCGATATTCTTTAATATGTCAGGAATCTCATTGTTCATAGCTATATTTAGTCTGCCTGAAATTTTTTCCAGATCTTTTGATGTACTTTCAAGCGAGACCAAAGTGTTTTCAATACTTCCATTTCCGACTATATTTTCAACCTGAGTCAGCATACTGTCAGCTCTTTGTACAAGATGGCCTATATCCTTTAATAAACCGTTTTCAAGCTCATCCATTAAGGCTGGAGCTCTTTGAGCAATTAGCGTATCTCCGCTTTTTAATATAGATGAATTGCTGTCTCCCAAAACCAACTCGATAGTAGGGCTACCCATAAGTGCCGATTTTAAAATTGCTTTTGTACCTGCAGGAACTTTTAATTTTCTGTTCAGGTCAAGGCTGACAAGTATTTTTCCAGGGGTTTCAAATTGATATTCAATATTTTTCACCAAACCTATCTGAAAACCATCAAGCATAACCGGACTCGATTTGACAAGTCCGTCTATACGGTCAAAATAGACATTGTAATAATTACTTGGTTTGAGAAGATTTACTCCTTTAAGGTAATTTAAACCCCAAACAAAAATTGCAAATGCTGATAATACTATTAAACCTATCTTGACTTCACTTTTGTAAGCAAATTTCATATTTTATATTTTTTATTGTCCTGCTTCTTTTCTTGCATCCTGGAGAGGTATTCTTGTATCTTTTTTGAATGCAACGACAAATGCATCTGGAAATTTTTTACTTAATTCTTTTCTGGCATTGTCGGCTTCTTTAAATGATGCCCAGTTGCCAAATGTGTATTTATAGCTGCCCTTATCTAAATAATAATCCATTTTTGTCCCTTTCATTTTGCTGTCTCCGCTATTTAGCTTTTTTGGTGAAGTTAAAAGCTGAACTCTAAAATTAATTTCAGCAACTGCAATTGACTCTGATTTTGTAATATTTTCAACTTTTGGGCTGCTTTTTACTACCTTTTCTGTATCAGGAGTAGTAGAAGAACTTTCTCTTTTATATCCAGATTTGTTATCATACTCTTCTTTAAATTCAGCAAATGCTTTGTAGAGACTCGATGCAAGAGTGTTTTTTCCACTTTCACTTTTCAAAAACAGTTCTTCTTCTTTGTTTGTAAGAAATCCTAGTTCAACGAGAGCTGCGGGCATGCTTGTATTTCTTAGAACCAGGAAAATATCCTGCCTGACACCTCTGTCGTGTCTTCCTGCATTTGTGAATTTTTTCTGAACTATTGATGCGAAATTTATGCTTTGACTTAAATAGGTGTCCTGAAGGAATTCAAACATTATGTATGATTCAGCTGAGTTAGGATCAAATCCTTCATATCTTTGTTTATAATCGTCTTCAAGAAGAATTACAGAGTTTTCTCTTTTAACAAGTTCAAGATTTTCTTTAGATCTGTTCTGCCCAAGTATAAATGTAGTTGGCCCTTTAGCGGTTTTGCTTTCGGCCCAATCGGCATGTATTGAAATAAATAAGTTTGCTTTTGCCTTATTTGCAATTTGCGCCCTTTGATTTAGAGGAATAAATACATCGGTGCTTCTTGTATATATTACTTTTACGTCCGGATTGTTATTGTTGATTAACTTGCCAAATTTTAATGCAACATCAAGCACCACGTCTTTTTCTCTTACTAATGAGCCTAATGCTCCAGGATCTTTCCCTCCGTGGCCTGCATCTATTACAACAGTAAACGGTTTTCCGGGTGTGGCTGAAAATGCCATACCTGAAATTACAGTATTAAACAGGAAAATAAGGTAGAAAACCCTTCTTAACATATTAAAAGTGTGATATCAACCGCAAAAATAGATGAAATATATCTACTTGCCAAAAGTTTTAATTTTCTTTGCATTTCAAATTTGAAGTAATTCACTAATGAAAGATCCAGTTTTACTGTTGCAAAAATACCTGATTAACGATTCTGAGCTATATAAGCTGGTGCTTGATCATAGCAAAGATGTAGCTGTAAGGTCTTTGACTATTTCTGAAAATCATCCTGAGCTTAAAGCTGATAATGCTTTTTTAGAACAGGCCTCAATGTTGCACGATATTGGTGTCTTTATGACAAATGCGCCGGGTTTGCATTGCTTTGGGCGGTTTCCTTATATTTGTCATGGTTATTTAGGCAGAGAAATTCTGGAAAAAGAAGGTCTTTATTATCACGGTCTTGTTTGCGAAAGACATACAGGTACGGGGATAAGCCTGGAAGAAATTGTTGCAAGGCCTCTGCCACTACCACTCAGAGATATGATGCCTTTAAGCATTGAGGAGAAAATTATTTGTTTTGCAGACTTATTTTACTCAAAATCAGCTCCTGGCAAAGAAAAAGCTGTTGCTGAAGTAAGAAGAAGTCTGGAGAAATTTGGTGAAGCCGGGTTAAAAAGATTTGATGAATGGTGTTTATTATTCTTGTAATTTAACTTGTTAAGTACTTTTCACTTTTGCCTTTTCAGAATACAAGTTGTTTTATTTACCTTTGCGCCCTAAATAAGGGTTAATAATGACTTTTAAAGGATATTCTTCCGGGAACTTTTTTCAGGGACTATTGCTATTGTTCTGCATTTTAACAGCTCCGTTTGTGTCTGTTAAAAGTCAGAATTCTGTTATTGGAAATGATTCAATTACAGTAAAAGCAGATACTTTGGCGGTAAGACCTGATACATCCATAGTCAGAAGTAAAACCGCTGATGTTAAAAATGATACTACAAAGAAGACCGGAAAGCAGTTTATAAGTGCTATTGTTGATTACGAAGCTCAGGATTCTTTAGTTTTTGTTGCAGGTGGAGTAGGTATGCTTTACGGAACCGCAAAAGTTAAATACGATCAGCTAAATCTGGAATCAGGTTATATCAGGATGAATATTGACAGTACCGAGTTGTATGCAATTGGCAAGAAAGATACTGCCGGTTTGGTTACTGAAAATCCTGTGTTCAAAGATCAGAGTGGTGAATATCAATCGAAATCAATAAGATATAATTTTAAATCAGGTAAAGGTATAATCTCTCAGGTTGTAACTCAGCAGGGTGAGGGTTTTTTAGTTAGTGGTCTTACAAAAAAACTCGAAGATGATCTTATGTGTATGATTGACGGTAAATACACTACTTGCGAAAATCATGAACATCCGCATTTTTACCTTCAATTAAGCAAGGCTAAAGTTAAGCCAGGACATTACACAGTATCTGGCCCTGCTCACCTTGTTGTTGAAGATGTTCATTTACCCTTGATTATTCCGTTTGGTTATTTCCCCTTTACAAAAAAATATTCTTCAGGATTCCTTACACCGTCTTACGGAGATGAACTTACCCGCGGTTTCTACCTTAAAGATGGTGGCTATTATTTTGCCTTAAATGATTATATGGACCTGGCATTGACAGGTGAAATCTATTCAAAAGGATCATGGGGAGTTAGGGCCAGAACGGCATATAAGGTAAGATATAAATTTGGTGGAAGCTTTAATTTCTCGTATCTGGAAACTGTTACCAGCGAAAAAAATCTTCCGGACTATTCTAAATCAAAGAGTTTGAGTGTAACCTGGAGTCATTCTCAGGATGCAAAAGCCAGCCCATACAGCTCATTTTCTGCAAATGTAAATTTTCAGACAAGTGGATATACACGTAATGATTTGAATTCGTACTACAATCCACAGGAATTTTCTAACAATACAAAAAGCTCTTCTGTAAATTATAACAAGAGATTTGCTGAAAGTCCTTTCTCATTCAATATGAGTGCAAACATTACTCAGAGAAGTAAAGACTCAGTTCTTTCTGTAAGTTTACCTGAGTTAAGAGTAAGCATGTCAACAATTAGTCCTTTCAAAAGGAAAAACGCAGTAGGCAATGAAAAATGGTATGAGAAAATACGTCTTGGTTATTCTGGATCTTTTTCTAACAGAATTGCTGAGGTTAAGGAGTATGATATTTTGAAAAAATCTATAATAAAAGACTGGAAGAATGGTGTAAGTCATGAAATACCTGTTTCGGCTACTTTTAATTTATTGAATTACATTAATATAACTCCGTCACTTTCATATAGTGAAAAGTGGTATTCCAGTTCTATTAAAAAGCATTATGATGATAGTATAAATCAGATAGTAACAGATACTCTTTGGGGCTTTAACAGAGTTTGGGAGTACTCTGCAAGCGTTAGTGCGTCTACCAAGTTTTACGGTTTTATTCAGCCTAATCAAAAAATATTCGGAGATAAGGTAAATATGATAAGACACGTTATATCTCCTTCTGTTTCATTTTCTTACAGACCTGATTATGAAAGTAGAAAATTCGGGTATTATAATGATTTGATTTACAGGGATGTAAACGGAAATGAGGTTACTCATCACTATTCAAGATATGAAAATTCGATGTATGGTGCTCCTTCAGGGGGAAGATCTGGTAGTGTTGGTTTTGATGTTTCGAATAATCTTGAAATGAAATTAAAGCAGGTAACAGATACCAGTGTAACTTACAAAAAAGTAAGTTTGATAGACAACTTTTCATTTGGTACCAGTTATAATATGGCTGCAGACAGTTTGAACTGGAGTGATATAGCAACTAACATAAGAATCAAGTTTGCAAAATACACTTTAAACCTGAGTACCTCACTCGATCCTTACGTTTATAATGTTACCAGCTCTGGTACACCTTACAGAACAAATGTTACTCAATTTAAGAAATTCGGCATTCCTGGTCGTTTTACCGGTACTGGTACTTCATTTTCATATACTCTCAGTAACGAAACTTTCAAAAAGAAAGAAGGAAAAGAAAATAAGACATCAGTGAAAAAAGGTTCTGAATCGTCTCCTGATGGTCAAACCGCTCCTGAACAGGAGTCGCAAACTGATAGTAATGAGCAGAAAACTTCAGAACCTGACCCGGAAGCCGCACTTTATAAGCCATTAAAAATGCCTTGGAGTGTAAATATAAGTTATTCAATAAGATATGCTCGATCTACTTTCAACACAGAGAAGATGGATTTTAATTATGGTGTAACACAAAACCTTAGCCTTAGTGGCAATATGTCTTTAGGAGATAACTGGAAACTCAATGCTTCTACTAGTTACAACTTTATCAGTAAGCAGTTTACTCAAATGAACTGTTCGGTTTCGAGAGACTTGCATTGCTGGCAGATGTCAGCCAGCTTTATTCCGATTGGAAGGTATAAATCTTACAATTTCTCTATCAGAGTTAAAGCCGCAATGTTGCAGGATCTTAAATACGAGCAACATCAAAATCCAAATGATAACAGAATCTGGGGATATTAAATTATCTCCAGTCGATTTCTTTAAGTCCTTTTAAATTAAGCCATTCGTTAGTTTTACTAAAGTGTTTGTTCCCAAAGAAACCTCTGTGAGCTGATAGTGGAGAGGGATGAACTGACTGCAAAACCAAATGCTTACTTTTGTCGATAAAATCACCTTTTTTCTGTGCATATGCTCCCCAAAGTATAAATACCAAACCATTTTTGTTTTCATCGAGAGCATGTACAACTGCATCTGTAAATTTCTCCCATCCTTTGTTTTGATGAGACCCCGCCTGATGCGCCCTGACGGTCAGGGTTGCATTTAAAAGTAAAACACCCTGCTCTGCCCATCGGCTAAGATTGCCGTTGTTAAATGGCTCGTAAGACATGTCACCCCTGATTTCCTTAAAGATGTTTTGTAATGATGGGGGAAATTTCTCACCTTCAGGTACAGAAAAGCAAAGACCATGGGCCTGACCTGGTTCATGATAAGGATCTTGCCCCAGAATAACGACTTTGACCTTATCAAATGGACATTTATCAAAAGCATTGAATATATTTTTTCCGGCCGGATATATCGTGTTTGTTGAATACTCCTCTTTAATAAAACTGGTCAGGCTAATAAAATAGTCTTTTTCAAACTCATTTTTGAGTATTGATTTCCATGAATTTTCTATCTTTACGTCCATTAATTTGATTTTGAAATTTAGCTCTACAAAACTAATATTCTTTTTAATTCATGCGTCGTAATAAAAGTATAAGATTATCTTTTTTCATTCTGGGTTTTTGCACATGTTTACTTCTTACAGGTATTGTCAGGATTTTATCAGGAGCAGATTTTGGTTTTCTAAAGAGTAAGAAAATTCCTGAAGTTGCTTTTTATAATATAGGCGAATGTGAATCTTGCAGAAAAATATCACAACGCCACTGGAATATCGGTAAATTAAAGGATAATAACGATTTGCATTTAGAAGCAGCTCGAAGAATGGGAGTAGAGCCTTTCCAAACAAATAAAGAATTTGAAGAAAGTATTGATTCTGATTTATTTGGATCAAAACTGGAGAAAATTGAAAATGGTGAAACTTATCTTTTAAAAGATCTTACTCATTCATATCCATATCTTGTAAGTGACGCTATAGAACTTATCAACGAAATAGGAGAGAGATTTGAGAAGAAACTAGCAGAGCTTGAAATTGAACCTCACTATATGCTTATAAGTTCAGTATTAAGAACATATGAAAGTCAATATGGTCTCGGTAAGAGAAATGGTAATGCAACCAAATCTCTTTCAGCTCATTTATATGGTACAACTTTTGATATTTCTTATAAAGAATTCCTTCCTATGCACGGACAAAATGCGCCTGAAGGATATTGCAAGCACGATATGTTAAGACATCCTTTAGCTGAAGTGCTTACAGAAATGAGAGAAGAAGGAAAATGTTTGGTAGTCCGTGAAGTGAAGCAAGCCTGCTATCACATCACGGTCTCCAAATAGTATTTTAAATTAAAACCATTCCGTTTTTACTACAGGTTTCCCTCATTTCGTCAGGCCAGATACTTGCCTGAATTTCACCTATATGAGCCTTTCTTAGTAAAAACATGCATAATCTTGATTGGCCTATTCCACCACCTATAGACAATGGTAGTTCTTCGTTAAGAAGCTTTTTGTGGAAGTAAAGTTCTTTTCTTTCTGTACAGTTGCTAATTTCCAGCTGATGTAAAAGAGCTTTCTTGTCAACTCTGATACCCATAGAAGAAAGTTCAAGAGCACTACCCAAAACATCATTCCAAACAAACAAATCACCATTCAAACCAAGGAAGCCATCTTCGTTTGGAGTTGTCCAGTCATCATAATCCGGAGCTCTGTCATCATGTTTTTTACCGTCAGACAATTTTCCACCTATACCGAAAATAAAGGTAGCTTTATGCTTTTTAGTAAATTCATTTTCTCTTTCTTTTGGAGAAAGATCAGGATATAATTTCAATAATTCTTCAGAATGAATAAATGTAATCTTTTCAGGCAATGCAGGAGCAATCTGATCATATTGTTCAAAAACAATAAATTCTGTTTGCCTTATTGCAGCATATATACGATTTACTACATTCTTTAGAAATTCAATATTTCTGTTTTCTTTGTCAATACAAAGTTCCCAATCCCATTGGTCAACATATAATGAATGCAAATTTCCCAACTCTTCGTCGGCTCTGATAGCATTCATATCAGTATAAATACCATACTGTTTTTCAATGTTATATTCTCCCAGAGTAAGTCTTTTCCATTTAGCCAGAGAATGAACAATTTCGGCTTCCTGGCCATTCATATCCTTAATACCAAAATGAACAGGTCTTTCCTTGCCTGACAAATTATCATTTATACCCTTTCCTGAAACCACGAATAGGGGAGCCGTAACTCTTCGAAGTCTTAATTCTGATGCAAGGCTTTGTTGAAAAAAGTCTTTAATAAGCTTAATAGCCTGTTCTGTTTGTTTAAGGTCAATCAAAGCCTTATAGTTTTTTGGCAATATCAGATAGCTCATAGTAAGTTAGATATGTTTAAAATGTCTGCAAATATAATTAAAATTGACAAAGTGTAAGTCAAATTAGCCTAAGAATGTCTATTTTTTTCTAAATTACTGATTGAGTGTTCGTATTTATGCAATTATTGCCAATGATCGTTACATTACATAAATTTTTCAGTATTTCAATTTATTTGTCAACTGCTGTTTTTATTGTACTTTTGCGGCACTTTTGGTCCCGTAGTTCAATGGATAGAATAGTGGATTCCGGTTCCATCGATTGGAGTTCGAGTCTCCACGGGATCACAACCAAAAAGCCCAAAGACAGAGTCTTTGGGCTTTTTGGTTTTAGTGATAAGATTTTAGTTTTTAGTGAGGGTGGAAAGTTGTTAACTAATCACTTATCTCTAAAAACAGCTCCTCCATACTTCCAAGCAGCATATCTGCTCCTGCATCGATGAGGCATTGGTCTGATAGTTTTCCTGTGTTGACAGCAATTGTATAAATACCTGCTGCTTTTGCAGATTGTATGCCCAGGGGGGCGTTCTCAACCACTATTGCTTGATTTGCAGTTATTCCTGCTTTTTCCAGACCTTTCAGGTATGGTTCAGGATCTGGCTTTCCTTTTACAACATCGTATGCGGTTACCATTTTTGACTTAGAAAAATGGCCGGGAAATAATGTATTTAGTTTTGATAGTAATGCTTTTTGTCCTGAACCTGTAACAAGAATTCTTTTAATGCCTTCTGACTTAACTTTGTCAAGAACTTCTTTTGCGAAAGGCATTACAGGTGCTTCAGGAAGAGAATCGAACAGCATTGATTTCCTTTTATAAATAAGGTCAATCTCTTCTTCAGTTGCATCTCTGTTGAATTCTCTTTGGTAAACAATATTTATTGTACCTGAGCCTGTTCTGCCTTCGTGTAAATAGGCTTCCTCTTCTGTGAAGCTTAAGCCCATTTCTCGAAGTGTTGTTGTCCAGGCTATTGCATGTAAAGGCATGGAGTCAAATAAGACTCCATCCATATCGAACAAAACTGCTTTTAGGTCAATTTTTTCGTTACCTGTTTTTATAAACATATCAAAGTCTTTTCTTGATTTCAGCGGTTTCGGCTTCAAAACCCGGTTTTTCCAGTAAAGCAAACATGTTTTTCTTATATGCTTCTACTCCCGGTTGGTCAAATGGATTAACTTCAAGAATATAGCCGCTTATACCACATGCTCTTTCAAAAAAGTAGAGTAATTGGCCAATGTAGTATTCGTTTAGTTCCGGGATTTCAATTTTCAGGTTTGGTACACCACCGTCAATATGTGCAATTTGAGTACCAAGTTCTGCCATTTTATTGACTTCATCGACTCTTTTGCCCGCAAGATAGTTTAGACCGTCAAGATTGTCTTTGTCTGTAGGTATAATTACTTCCTTATTTGCTGTTTCGAAGATAACTCTTTCACCTTCCTGTATCCATTGTCCCATGGAATGAAGATCTGTAGTAAAATCGACAGAAGCAGGGAATATGCCTTTGTTTTCTTTTCCTTCACTTTCTCCGTATAATTGTTTCCACCACTCAGAAATGTAATGAAGTTTTGGATGGTAGTTTACCAGTATCTCTATTTTTTTACCGCTTTTGTATAGTTCATTTCTGACTGCGGCATATAATGCTGCTGGATTAGATTCGAATGCCGAACCGACTCCGCAAGCTTCTTCCATACTGCAGGCTCCTGATATAAATTTTTCAATATCGTGTCCGGCAATTGCAATTGGCAGTAATCCCACCGGTGTTAACACTGAATATCTACCACCGACGTTGTCTGGAATTACGTATGTTTTATATCCTTCCTGATTTGCAAGAGTTCTGAGGGCACCTCGTTTCTCATCTGTAATTGCTACAATTCTTGAAATTGATTCTTCTTTACCTACCTGATTCTCGAGTTGTGTTTTTAACAATCTGAATGCTAAAGCGGTTTCGGTTGTTGTGCCTGATTTTGATATATTTATTATACCAAATGACTT
>CAZFUO010000045.1:0-13419 GCA_964522065.1 uncultured Bacteroidales bacterium
TGTCAACCCTGTTGCCGTAGTTATCATCCCATCTTGCCTTTAACTGATCACCTGTAGGGTACAAAACAGGCACTTCATTGCCGTTATTGTAAACGTTGCTAAATCTGGGAGGGTCATACTCAGTAGTAACGATTTCCTTGCCTGTCTCACCATTGAAAACAGTCAGAAACTCAGGCCCTGACAATATGTATCCGCTTCCGTTTCTGTAGTTTGCATTGGGATTGTAATTTGCAGTAATATTGAATTTGCTTTTGTAAGTTGGGAAATAATCCTCACCTATATTCTTGCCTGCAGCATCTTTACCTCCTTCTGCTGTTTTACAAACAAATTCAGCCTTGCCATCACCATCAAGATCGTACAGCATAAATTGAGTATAATGCGCACCTTCCCTGATATTAATACCAAGATTTATTTCCCAAAGAAAAGTGCCATCCAACTCATACGCCTGAAAAAATGGCGCATCTGTAACACCACTCTGAGCGTTGTCTTTGCCAGCACCGGTACGATGAACTACTATCTCCATTTCACCGTCTCCATCAAGGTCTGCAAAAGACGCATCATTGGGAGAATAAATCCAGTTAGTATCACCCGGGACCTGCTTCATGGGTATTTCCAGATAAGTATTTCCACCACCATTTAAAGTACTTTTCAATACATATGATGCTACATCTGTTTCTATTTCAATTCCATTTCTCACCTCCCTCAAATAAAACTTTAATGAGGAAGAAATGGGCAGATAAGCAGAATAAAACGTTGACTTTAATACAGGTGCTCCATTTACTTTGATTCTTTCACCTTCTACAGTACCATCAAATGTTGTACGATAAATATTAAAACCAGTATTTATGCTGTCAGATTTTAAATACCTCCAGCTAATATAAATTGTAGTTCCGCTGCGGTATGCCACAAGCCCTCTCCCGATTTTTTCCAGTTTAATATCGGGAGAGTAATTGGGTATCTTTTGTGTAAATGCAGAACCGCAAAAACTTAAAAATAAAAATAATATAGCAAAAACCTTCTTCATTAATTACCTGTATAAAGGAAGAAACCACTTGCTTTCAGAGCTCATATCAGCTCCTGAAACACCCGAAAGTTCATACTTCTTTTTAATATTCTCATCCCAGAGGAAGCGTGTTCCTTCACCAGGATTCTCCTTGTTCAATCTGCGTGCAATACGTAATAAATCCTGCCAGCGGTTTCCTTCAAATCCCAGTTCTTTTGCGGCTTCACTTATAATTAACTTTTCTACAAATTCAATCGAATCCTGAAGAGTAACCGCTGTTGACGGGAAATCTCTGTTTGGCAAATTTGCTCTGCCCCTTACACCTCCATTGCTTCTCCAGGCAGTTGTGATTCTTGGAGCAGTGGTCTTGTAACGTGCATCAAAATTGTATGGGAAAGGATATGGATCAAATGGGCTGGTACCTGTGATTTTTATGGAATCCTGAGGATATTCGCTTCCGTTAGGTTTTCTATAAACAAAAGTACCTCCTGACAATCCGTCATTTACAAATGCCCAGGCAAGCTTAGGATATCCTGCGCGATTTGCAGCTTCAGCATAACGAAGATGCAGAGTTGCGGCACGATAAATAAACCAACTGCCTTTAGGCCAACCTGCTGATGTATTTGAAGACTCTCCGTAATAAGAATATTTCCAAACATAGTTATCATTACCAACTTCCTGATATGCGCCTGTCAGACCACGGGCATCAAAGGGGAATCCATTTCTTTGTGTCTCATTGCCCCAGACAGAATCAACAGCATATTTTGATGGTTTAAGAAAATATTTTCCTCCGTTATATCCTACCGGATTAAATAATTCAAGAAATGGATAATCAGGTTTAAATTTAGAATCATAAGCAATAAACCAAATCATCTCTTCAAGACCTGATCTGCCGGTAGTTGTAGCAGCAAACATATTTCTCCATGCATTATACAAGGAATTAAAATCATCAACCTTACCATCTCTGTAAAGTATCTGAAACCAGTCCGGTGTACCGCTTGTCCATGGGAAAGTGTATAACCTATTTTTAACATAACAGTCTCTGTTTGTAGCATCCAGATCTTCACCGATTGCTAAAACGGTTCTGTATTCAGCAGCAGCTTTTTCATATTGGTTGTTAAACAAATAAAGATCTCCCAGGAAGCTCCTTTTGTTTATAAAAAAAGGTTTTAAAGAATAACCATCCAATGTCTGTTGTACCAACTTTGAACCTTTATAATCATCGAGTGTAGGCAGTTTTTCCATGCAAGAGATTAATTCAGGAACAAGCTGATCAAGAGTCAATTCGTTACTTTTATATTTGTCAAGATCCTCAATATTAACAATAGGTTCTGTTATGTATTGAATCTTTCCAAAATGAATGCCCAATTGAAAGTAAATCCATGTTCGCAAAGCTGCAACATCAGAATATCTCTCATCATATTCAGCCTGAATCAATCTGTTGTTTTCAAGCATCAAATCAAAATTATGCAATATGTCATTACATGACTGAATTACTGCATAAAATTTTGAAACATCTGACCATGGATTATCACGTGACGGAGCATTAACGTTTATCTCCTGTAAATCGGGCGTAGCATTTGGTGTAACATCTACCAAATCTGCCCTCAACTCATTTAAAACCACAACCTGACCGGCCAACTCCATAAATTGGCCATACAATCCTAAAATTGCATTATCGGCATCATCAACCCCGGCATAAAAATCCTTGTGGTCAAGAACTTCTTCCGGAGCTGTATCAACACATGATGTTGAAAATAGAAATACGGAAAAAATAAAAAATAATATCTTTTTCATCGTAAGCTGATTTTTTTATTATTACAAGGCTATTTTTATCCCCACCGAAACCGAACGGGGCTGAGGAGCAACGCAAGGGTCAACTCCATAATACAATGGGCTTTGTCCCAATCCAAATTCAGGATCAAGACCTTTGTATTTTGTCAAAGTAATCAGGTTTTCACCAGTTGCGAACAAAGTGCAATTTTGAATCATTTTCCAGTTTAAATCAAATTCGTAAGAAAGAGTCATAGACTTCAATCTTAAATATGAACCATCTTCAATCCAACGATCAGAGAAGCGGGAGTTGCCCATAGGATCACCATAAACAGCTTTTGGCACACTGGTTTGATCTCCTTCGTATCTCCATCTGTTTAATGTTGCTTTAGATTGGTTATTGTATGTTGATAAATTTTCCATTTGAGATCGGGTATAATTATACACGTCATTACCAACAGAATATATCATTAGTGCATTTAGTGACCAGTTTTCATACTTAAATGTATTGTTGAAAGAGCCAAACAAATCAGGGTTTGGATCTCCAATAACAACACGGTCATTTTCATCAATACGGTTGTCAGTGTTTTGATTTACAAATTTCACATCACCGGCTCCGAAATTTACAGGAACCAAACCATGCAACACATGGAGATTAGCGGTTTCGGCTTGCTCTTGTGTAGAATAGACTCCATCTGTCTGGTATCCGTAAAATTGGCCCAATGGTTGACCAACCTTAGTCTGTATTGTTGCTCCTGATACGTTTGTCAGGAACTCTTCTCCATTTAGATCAAGTACCTTATTCTTGTATGTAGAGATTAGCAGGCCCATATCCCATGTCAATCCACCATTCAAAATTCTTGCATTGGCATTAATATCCAATCCATTATTTCTCATAGAACCAGCGTTTGCAATATAATTGCTAAAACCAGAAATACGATCGGGAGTTGTAACAAGAATCATATCTTTAACTGTGTTTGAATACAGGTCAAGACTTAAATTTACTCTTTCATTAAGAAATGAAAAATCAAATCCGGCATTCAATCTTTGTACTGTTTCAGGTTTTAATTCTGTATTTACAAGATTACCTCTTATCAAACCATAATTTCCAAATAAATTCTGGGGTTTGTAATATTGAATTCCATTATAATTACCAATATCATCATTGCCTGACAAACCAAAGCTCAATCTGAATTTCAACAAATCAAGCGAGGTCATATCCTGCATAAAATCCTCACCGCTTATTAACCAGGCTCCTGCTAAAGAAGGGTAAGTATAAAAAGAGCTTGCATCTTTTCCATATCTTGAAGAAGCGTCAGAAGACATAGACAGATTAAAGAAATATTTATCGTACAAAGCATAATCTGCATTTGCATAAAATGAGAGCCAGTTCCAATTTCCAATGCTGCCTCCAATTTGTCTCAATAGTGAAACGCCATAACCAATTGTTCTGAAATCATCAGAACTAGAATTATAGGACTTTCCAAAATCATTTTCAGCTTTATTATTTTGGTATCTTGCTCCTAAACGAATATTTAGTTTTTTATCTGATGAAAAAGCGTTTTTATAATCAACATGAGCGTCTGAATAAAGAGAAAACAATCTGTCAGTACGATGCTGCATTTCGTTGGTAATAAGTATTTGTGCATTTTGATCAAAAGCAACACCCACACTTGGATAAAAGACTCTCTCACGTTCCTTATTGAAATTAAGACCTACCGAGCCACTTGCACTTAAAAATTTGTTTATGTTCCATGCCAGTTCAAAAGTACCCATAAATCTGTAATTTATGTTTGCAAGCAGGAGGTTGTTTGACAATACATAAGGATTACTATTTCCAAAAATATCAACAGATTCTTCGTTTGGTGATATTTTACCCTCTTCATTATATATATGTGAAGTTGTAAAAGGAGACTTCATTAATGATGCAAGTATAGGATTCAGATTTTTATCAGATCCTTCATTCATAACATCCTTATTCCCATAGATAAAGCTCATGTTTGATAAGAAGGTTACCTGTTTGGACAGCTTAACTTCTGAGTTAAAACGAGTGTTAAAGCGTTGGAAATATGTATTTTTAAGGCTACCATGCTGATTTAAAAAGCCCAGAGACAAAACATATTTTGCAATTTCGTCACCACCCGCAACATTCAGATAATAGTTTTGACTTAATTTGCTGTCGTAAATAGTCTTTTGCCAGTCAGTATCATGATTGTAACGATAGTAATCTACATTACCTTCATACCCCCATGGTTGTTTTACAGGAATTTGACTATTAAAAAATGGAAGCTGCTCTACATATAGCGGAGAATATCCCTGATTTTGAATAATATCCGAAAGCAAATTACGATGCTCTGCAGCATTTAAAACCGGCAATTTATCAGCCTCAAAAGTTATCCCGGTATGTATGTGAGCATTAATCTTGGTTTCCAATTGATTTGCCCTAAGTGTTTTTATAAGTATAACACCATTAGCACCCTTAACACCATAAAGTGAAGTACCGTCCTTTATAACAGTGATACTTTCAATGTCTTTTACATCAATTGATGACAAAGGGTTAGTTGAATAATTTCCAACAAGAGAGTTTGCATATACAGAGTTTTCATAAGGCAAGCCATCTACAACGATAAAAGGCATAGCACCTGCATTCATTGTATTAAAACCGCGAAGAAACATGTTCGTACCCGATGCAGGCGCACCCGATCTGAAAACTGTATTTAATCCACCGGCATAACCCTGTATTAACTTGTCTGGAGTTAATGCTACACTTAAGTCGTTATTCTCTTTAATGAAACTGAAAGAGTTTGCCATCTTAGTTGATGAAACCTCTCCGGCAGAATAATAAACATCTTTTTGTGCACCTTTATAGTCTTTATCATAAAGTACAATGTCTATATTATTACGTCCTTTTACAGATATTTCTCTTGTAGCATATTCTGCTCCTGTTACCCTTATAATAACATTTTTTGAAGGCAACTTAAGTGAATAAGACCCATTGTCTTCAGTTATAGAAGAAGAAATGCCAATAACATCTACATGTATACCTGGTATTGGAGCCCCGGTAACAGCGTCAGTAACTTTACCTGAAATACTAAATGGCAATTGATTTTTGGCTGACTGTGCATTTACTGGCAATGCAAAAATTCCGAATAACAGAAGTATCCAACTAAATAAGTATATTTTATTTTTCATTGTATTCATAATGTTCATTTTTTAGTACAAGAGTTATTCGTTTGGATCAACCATTGGAACCAGTCGGATATAGTCAAGGAATATGACACCGGCATTTGTATCTTTCTCTCTTATTGTATTTGACACAAAAATTGTAGCTTTTCCATAAGTAGGACATTTTAATACATCATTCTGACCAAAATCATCTTCAGCAGTATAGAGTAAAAGTGGACTGGTCAATGATGTTGCAAGCATATACATATTATCAGTTGCAGCAGTTTTATATCTGGTCAATTTTAGTTCATCCATAACACCGGCTTCAGATTCGGTAGCCATTACAGAATAAGAATTAAAATTATTTATAAACGTTGCATCATTAGTTCTTCTTAAAACAGGTTTGCCAGGAAAGCTTATTAACATTTTTTGCTCCATTTTCATAGGTAACCTAAGAGTATATGCAGTAGTATCATTTCCATTCACGGTAAATAACGGAACTGTATCTTTACCAACTATAGAATAATGTAATCCCGTCACAGAATAAATGTGTCCTGATTTATCATCATATGTACGCCAGTATATCTTATAAGGAACCGAGAACATTTCAGGTTCGTACTTTAAGTAAGAATTGTTACTCTTACTTACAAATCCTTCGTTAGATCTGTGAATCATGTTAAAAGTCCTTGTTTCAGATCTGGGTTGAATAGAATCACCAGCAACATTCCACAAATAATATTGAAACGTTGTACGTGTTTGACCCTTTAAAGTCACATCCTTCCCGCCACTTGCCCATGAACGATATCTTACCTCCCAGCCATCCTGACCATCCCAACGCTCAGTATAATCTTCAGCCTCAATGAATTGAGTTTTAATTTTATTGTTGTACATTTTTACGTCAATATCATTGACTCTATAAACTTTTCCATTTGAAGCCTGGTATGTGCTAGTAATAGAAGAAAGTTTTACGTCAACCAATAATGAATCACCGTGCATGGAAAGATATCGGCCATCTGCTTCAATATTTTCAGGGAACAACACAAGGTCGCTTGTTATATGTCTCATTATCTCTATGGCTTGTTCCTCTGCTTTATCCTGCTTCATATATTTTGCGTATTTAGCCTGTAACTTTTGTAAAGCCGCGGGTTCAAGAAGGATAACATTAAAAGCATAAGTTTCGTTATCAAGAGGAAATGCATCAAGAAAATCATTCTGAACAGTCCATATAGTATCATAAATAGGGCGACCTGATATGTCAACACCTTTCTGAATACTTTTCTCTCTGTCCATTATTTCTTTTTCTTGAGAGAAAATATAACTTACCTGATCATATCCATTCTGAGTTGACAGATATTCAAAAATATTCAATCTGTTTGTAATGATGTTATCAATTATATGTAAAACACCATTTGAACTGGCAACATTATATTTTACCAGTCCGGCTCCAGATATACCGGCTGCATTTACAGGGACATTCTTATCGTTTATCATTCTGATGTTTCCGGCCTCAAATTTGCCAGATTCATCAACATAATAAGAGTAATATGCAATATAATCTTTTACCCACTCTTTAAGTTTATCAACATCCGATAAAGACAGACCCGAAAGAGCACTATTTTTTGGAGCAAAAACTGTCAAAGACTGCTCTTCCTGCAGATATTTATCATAACCGGTTAACTGTAGAATCTGAGCAAACACAGATAGATCAGGGTCTGACTTAACGGCCTCATATAAATTTTTACTTCTGGCCTTATCATTCAACCTTATATCATTTTGCCAGGCATCACAACCAATTAGTACAGTTGCAATAGTTATAAACAGCCCGATTTTAAAAAATGATTGTTTCATATTAATATTATTTTTCTGTCTTTATTCAACTATTACTTCTTCTTCAGGCAAACACTCGTCTTCAGGGAAAATTTTGCAATTTTCAACCTCAGGACCAATCCAATTTCCTTTAATATCAACTTTTGGCCATAACTGGTCTTCTTCAATCGGTATAAACTGAATCATATCCCAGCTTCCTGCCTGCTGACCACGACCTCCTGTTGTTGCTTCAAAACGAAGCACATGTCTTCCTGTAGACTGAACATCAATTATTCCCAACAAGTGTGAAACCACAACTGAATTATATTTCTTAGCGTTGTATTGTTTCCATCCATCTATTTCAATAGCTTCTTCTCCACTTGTTGCCGGATTTGGCATATAGGCAGACATATCAAAAATGTATGGTAATACCTGATCATCGTAGCCTTCCTGCTTAAAGACAGACTTTAACTTAAGCTCAAGCTCTCTTCTGTAACAAAGCCAAACTTTATATTTTCCTTCTATCAAAACCGGCGTCTTAAATTCAATCCACTGATTAGTAAGGCTATATAAATTAAAACGTAATGCATCAGCATAAACATATTGTGCTTTTTCATCTAAAACCTTTGGAATACCACTACACCAGTAATTAATTGATGTAGGAGCTCTGCCTCCCCATGTTACTTCTGATAAATCACCTGGATTGAAATTTGCATTAGCTCCTTGCTTTCTGAAATTCTTCAGAGCTATTATTTCAGGTTGTTCTGCAACATCCCAATATATTCTGTATGCAGTACGGTTTTTAATCTGAATATTTCCGTTTATTTTATGAATCACACCATTAGCGCAAGCCAAATCCGAGAATTCACTGGTTCTGTCTAAAGGAACACCTGCCTCAACCATTTTTCCCTGATTAAGTTCATTTAAGAGGATGACATCCAAATCGCGTTTAAATGTTATAACCTGCTTAGGCGCAATAGTTTGCATACTTGATATATAGAGCAAGTCTGCAATATATAAAAGAGATTTAACTCCATGATAAGCGACATAATTTCTCAATAGTGTGTCAGTATTTTCAACAGCAGGAGTATTAGCGAACAAATCGGCAACCAATTCATCTACAGAATGAATACCCGCATCAATAAAAGCATTGTTATCTTGAATAAAAAACGTAAACCATAGTCCTTCCCTTACGACATCGAAAGTATCAGCAAGTCCTGAACGTTCGAATACCTCTTTCATTAGAGAATAGTCATCAGGTAAAGATCTTACAACATCAGTTATAGTTTTCTGGGGTGGTGTCAAAACTTTATCTATTACATGTAAAATACCATTGGCACCTCTTAAATCTTTTACAATTACCTTTGCCTCTCTATTGACAATGTAGTATTCATCAAATTTTGTTGTCAAATATTTTTTCGCAAAATTAGGAGAGGCTAATCTGCCATCAACAAAATCAGATGTTCTAAGTGTGTCTTTAATTAAATGATATTTTACTATACTTTCAGCATTTTCTTTTGTTAAAGCACTTAAACTTGATATATTATTGTCTTTCAAATATTTATCAACAGCCTCATTTGTTGGAGCAAATAATGTATAAGCACCATATGCATGTATAGTTCCTGTATATTCCGCCTTTTCAACAATAGATAAAAATGAAGTCAGTTCTTGTGCTTCCATTAATTCATCTATCATTTTTTCATCATACACCTTGTAAATTTCGCCCTCCATGTTCTTCTCGAAGAGACCTGCGCATGAAGTCATAATCAATGTTCCGGTAAACAGAATCAATAATCTGAATATTTTTGGAACCGTTTTGAGAAATAATGTATTTTTCATATGATTATATATTATTTGTAAAACTCATTTTGTTCAAGCTTCTTATTAGTATCCAGCTCATCAATATTTATTGGTAAATAATGACTACCTGTATTATTAGACCATTTATTCTGCAAACTGTATACTTTTTCAGGGGGTGCCGACAAAAGCGCAAGTCGCATTAAGTAATTCATATTTTTAGTACTGTAATTATCTCTTTTAGCATGTCTCAATACATCAAACCATCTTTTACCTTCAAAGGCAAATTCCCTTGCTCTTTCATTAAGAATAAACTCTTCAAGTGTTTTAGAGTCAAGATCACCGCTATGCTGAAAAAACAGATCTGTAGATTCCGGTGCGTTAGCTCTTTGCCTGATTTTACTAAGTAACAAATAAGCCTCGTTAAGCAGCGCCTGATCATTTCCCTGAATTAATGCTTTTTGCGTAAGTGCTTCTGCCTTCATAAGTATAACATCTGCAAGCCTGTAAAAAATCCAGTTACTAAATGAACTACCTACAGGCCTGTAAGTGTATTGATCTTTAGAAAGACCTATCCATTTCCAGATATAACCTTGTTTAAATGAAACACCCTCACCTCTCATATCAAACCAGCCTCTGTCTATACCCGAAGAAACAAAAAATTCTGAATTGAAGTTATCCATCTTAGCTTGCAATTTTGCATTCCCACCAGGTATAAACATACTGCAGAATGGGTTTTCTTTTTCAGTATCAAACTGAAGTTCGAAAATACTTTCTACACTGTTTCCCTGAACATACATTTGAGAAAAATAATTAGATACATCACCCTCATTTACATAATAAACAGTATCAAATACTCCAGGGTTTTGACCTTCTACTAAAACCATTTCTCTACCAACCGGTATAAGAGAATACTGTCCTGATTCTATAACCTGTGATGTAAGTGCAATACAATTATCATAATCACCCTTCCAGAGATAAATGTCTGCCAAAAGAGTTTTAAGACTTAGTGCATTAAAACGACCTTTGTTTGAAGCTAAATCATTATAACTATATGGAATATCGTTTTCCACTTTTCTAAGAGCAGCAATCAAAGAGTCAACAATTGCATCCTGTTTTGATGCCGGAACCGCAAATTCCTGATCATCATAAATACTGGCTTTTGTTATATAAGGAACATCCCTGAAGGTTCTGATTAAGTAAAAATATGCAAGGCTACGAATACACACTGCTTCAGCCTCATACTGCTTTAACAGTGTTTCAGAAAATGACATGTCTTTTTCCTGAGCCAACTTACCTAACTCAAGCACAGTATTACACTGATTAATAGCTCTGTAAAAAAATGACCAGTCAGTATAAGGATTTGAACTAACTATCTCACCATTGTTAATGGCAATAATATTTTCATTTGCAGTAGGTGTTGGCATAACCATGTCAGCCCTTAGCTCACCCCACATAAAGTAACGTTCCATCATATTGCTTTCCATTAAAGCAGTATAACATCCCATTACCGCTGAGTGAGTTTCTTCCTTGGTTTTCCAAAATCTGTCTCTGATTACTCCATCTTCTGGTTCAAGATTTAACCATTCTGAGCAGGATGACAGTGTCGATAACACTATCAAAAACAATAATCCTGATTTTATTTTTGTGTTCATATGATTCAAGTTTCTGTTTTTAGAATGAAATATTTAAACCGAAAGTAAATGATTTTGCAACCGGAGCTCTTGAATAGTCCTTACCAGACCCCAATGAAACTTCAGGATCCTGGCCTGTATAATTAGTCCAAACATGCAAATTATTAACTGTCATATAAAGATATAACTCAGATACATTTATTCTTGTCAATAGCTCTTTCTTGAAATTATATCTCACTGTTGCCGATTTCCAACGAAGGAAAGATCCATCTTCAACAAATCTGTCAGAAGCAAGCCAGTTATATCCTTCACCATACAAAGCTCTGGGTAAAAGACCCTCAGGAGCATCTGCTTCATTTTCATATGAATGACGCCAACGTTTCAAAACAGCCTTACTTTGATTATCATAGTTATACATCTTTTCAAGCTCCATACGGGTCATATTTATAACATCATTTCCGTATCTGAAGTGGAAAACTGTGTTTAACGAAAACTGTTTGTATTTAATTGAAGGAGTTAAACCACCATAAAAAAGAGGGTTGAAGTCTCCCAGATATGCAATATCCTGATAGTTTATATTTCCATCATTGTTTAAGTCAACATACTTGGCATCACCCGGTTGGAATGTATAGTCAACAGAAGGATAACCAAATCTCATATATACAGGAACCTGCATACCCTGATCATCAACTGTATAAATTGGCTGACCATTTTTACCTTTTGCTATTGTCTGTGATTCATTTAGATAAACACCGTCATATTTGTATCCATAAAAAGATCCAAGAGGTTGATTCAGAATAATTCTGGTCAGGTAAGACCCGTTAGCATCCCATGTACCTCCATAAAGATTTGCATATTCGTGTACCTCTTTAACAACGTTTTCATAGCTGGCTATATTAAATGCCAAATCAATATTCAAATCTCTGGTCTTAACAGGTTTATAGTTAATATTCAACTCCCAGCCCTTGTTTTCCACTATACCATGGTTCATACTCATAGAAGAAAAACCTGAAGAAGAAGGAATATTGACACTTTCTGTAAACTGATCTTTGGTCGTTTTTATAAAATAATCAAATTCGAGGTTAAATTTGTAATCGAGAGCAACGAAGTTTAAACCATAGTTTTGCTGTGTACTTTTTTCCCAGCGCAACTCTCTCAATTCGAGGTTTCGTGGATATGTTGCACTCGAACCAAGATATGTCCAGTCGTAAGTATCATAATTATTGTAGAATAAGTAGTTTTTGCCCGGAGCTTTTCCTGAGTACCCATAAGATGCACGGAAAGACAAGTCGTCCAGCCATGTAATATCTTCCATGAATTTTTCACCTGATATACGATATCTTCCTGATATCGCAGGGAATAGACCAAACCTGTGGTTTCTTCCGAAGCGTGAACTTCCATTATAGTTCAAATTACCATAAATGGTATATCTGTCTAAATATGTATAGTTTACATTCAAAAATGACTCAATTATTCTTTCGCGTGATGATGGTGAGCTACTACCACCGGCAGGATAAGTACGTGAAGGAATAGATGGGTCCTGCAACTGTGGATTAGCAAGATTTGCCGAATTTGCATTATAAGAATAGCTGCTACCTTCATATGTATGAACCCCGGCAACTCCAATTAAACGGTGAATATTTGAATTTGCAAAATTTGGGGTATAATACAATTTGTTAAATGTATTAATGGTAAAGCTCTCACTATCACTATCAGAAGCGCTATTTGTCTGCTCATTTGACCAAGGCAAACCTGTTGCAGATTGAGGTAAAAATTTCTTTCTTTTTTCATTTAATGCCTGAAAAGAAACATCAAAAGTGTATCTCCAGTCGAGATTTGGCTGATACTGAATAGAAAGTTTTGGTAGAATTGTTTCACTAAAAATATTATTCTGACCATCTCTGGCCATTGCAACCGGATTGAAAACATTTGGGTAACTACCCTGAGGATTGTTTACCGGAGTGAAATAATTTGGAGTTTGTAGTCCAAACTCATTATAATAATATATACTTTGATTAGGAGCTTTTGTATATGCATGCGAACGAACATCAGCATTTGCACTGTTGCTGTTTGGGACATAGTTTCTTTCAATGTCTGAATGAGTATATGCCATATCAGCACTAAATCTTAATTTATCAGATACAAAGTAGTCCAGATTTAAACGAGTATTTATACGTTGAAGTCCGGTTTCGATAGTATTACCCACCTGATTGAAAAAACCTGTTGAAAATGCATATCTTA
>CAZFUO010000046.1:0-13073 GCA_964522065.1 uncultured Bacteroidales bacterium
TACTTCTATCTTAAAAAGTATTGATTTAGATTTTGGCTATTTTGTTCAATCAGCAACAGGAACTAAGAGGGTGATATATGTTGTTGATTATGATGATATTGCGTATAAGTCTGTCAATTTTGTAAATAATAATAATTCATGCAGTGAGGTTATTTTAAATCTTAATGCTGATTACAAGGAATTGTCATATTTCACAGCTTCAGGACAGAAAAGAACAATACCCCGTGAAATTCTAGTAAAATGGAATACTTCAGAATGGGATGCTCAATCTAATACTTATGTTATTAAGCAAATGAGCCAAGCATTTGACGATTTAAATAGTAACCTTGTTTTGCCTGCACCTTTAACAGATACCTATTTTTCTTTTTCAGGTGACCAAGTTGCAGATTTTTTTGGAAGCGAGACTACATTTTCATCTGATTTATATAAGGCTGTTGCCGTTAAAACTAATGCTAAGGCAGAAGTTGTGGAAAGAGATAATTTAAACGAAACCGGAAAAACATCAGGTGAGTTGTCAGGATCTGCTCCTCTGGATGTTAGCTTTTACAGTAATTCCAATGATGCTGCTAAGCTAACTGAATGGTACATATACAAACCAAATGATAATACTGGTGCATACCTTAGATTTACTGATGAAAATCTGAATTACTCATTTAAAGAATTTGGCACTTACATAGTTAAGCACTTTGTAAGTAGTTCTGTTTGCAAAGATTCAGCTGTCTTTAATATAAGGGTATCTGATTCATTTTTGGATTGTCCCAACTTTTTCACTCCAAGATCAAGCCCGGGTGAAAATGATGAATTCAGAGTCGCATACAGATCTATTATATCTTTTAAAGGTGTTATCGTAAACAGATGGGGTAACACAATTTTTCAATGGAATGATCCTGCTAAAGGGTGGGATGGTACATTCAAAGGTAAACCTGTTTCTCCCGGTGTCTATTTTTATGTTATACAGGCAAAAGGTTCTGATGGTATAGAATACTTAAAGAGAGGAGATATCAATCTATTAGAATAATATGGTTTTAAAAAGATTTTTAGTTTTTATAGTTTTTGTTACGCTGTTTTCTACAGAAAGTATAATATATGCTGTAGCAATTCCCAAAAAGGAACTACCACACAGTATTATTTCAAACAAGATTTTACCGGCTTCAGGTGCTAATGTCGCCCCGGAAATACCTGACAAAATTGTATTTTGCGGTAGTGTTATCAATCTGAATCGTTATGATTTGAGAGAACGTTTTGATCGTGAGATGCTTGCTATGTTATATATGCATTCATCCACTACTTTAATGATAAAAAGAGCAAACAGATTTTTCCCTGTTTTCGAGCCAATTCTAAAAGAATATGGTATACCAGATGACATGAAATATCTGGCTTGTATTGAAAGCAATCTGGACTACAGAGCGGTTTCGTCGGCAAGGGCGGTAGGTTTATGGCAGTTTATGAGTGAAACCGCTAAGCAATTTGGCCTGGTTGTAAATGATGAGGTCGATGAGAGGTATAATATTGAGAAGTCCACTATTGCTGCATGTAAATATTTGAAATCTGCTTATTCTAAATTTGGTGATTGGCCAACTGTTGCTGCTTCATATAATGCTGGTTTTGGAAGGATTTCTAACGAGCTAACAAGACAAAAGGCTGTTAGTGGTTTAGATTTATGGTTGGTTGACGAGACAATGAGATATGTATTTAGAATTCTTGCATGTAAGTACTTTCTGGCAAACCCTAAAAAATATGGGTTTTATTTAAAAAGAGATAATCTGTACCAACCTTTTATAACAAAGGATACTATTGTATCGGGAAAAGTAAATAACTGGGTTAGTTTTTCTGATACTCTGGGAGTTTCTTTTTATGACTTAAAGTATTTTAATACATGGATTAGAAGTGATAGTCTTATAAACAAAGAGAATAAAACTTTTAAAGTTATTTATCCTGTATCGGATTTTAAATATCACAATTCTGGTAAAATTCGTGTACATAACAAAAACTGGGTAATTGACGCTGAATAAAATGGAAGAATTAGATACACTTAGTATATATGGTGCAAGGGTTCATAATTTGAAAAATATTGATGTTCAAATACCCAGAAATGCACTAGTTGTAATAACCGGGCTTAGTGGTAGTGGCAAGTCTTCACTGGCTTTTGATACAATTTTTGCTGAAGGTCAAAGGCGATATATTGAGACTTTTTCGTCATATGCCAGATATTATCTTGGTAATCTTGAAAGGCCTGATGTTGACAATATTACCGGCCTGAGTCCTGTTATTTCTATTGAACAAAAAACTACAAATAAAAATCCTCGTTCTACTGTAGGTACTACAACTGAAATTTATGATTTTCTCAGATTATTGTATGCAAGGGCAGGAGATGCTTTTTCATATATTACCGGTGAGAAAATGATTAGGTATAATGAAAATCAGATACTTGAATTGATACTAAATGAGTATGAAAGTAAGAGGATTTTGCTTTTGGCGCCTATTGTTAAATCAAGAAAGGGACATTACAAGGAATTGTTTGAAAATCTTAGAAAGAAGGGATTTTTAAATGTAAGAATTGATGGTGTAATTAAGGAAATAATACCCGGACTAAAACTTGACAGATATAAGAATCATGATATTGAGGTTGTGATTGATAAACTTGCGGTTTCGGAGAAAGATACTAAAAGGCTTAAAGACAGTTTGAGAATTGGTATGGAAAAAGGTGATGGGGTAGTTATGGTTGTTGAGAAAGATGGAGAAACTCCCAGGTTTTTCAGCAGACATTTAATGTGCCCTAGCACAGGTCTTTCTTACTCAGAACCCGCCCCAAATAATTTTTCATTTAATTCCCCTCAGGGAATGTGTCCTCGCTGTAAAGGATTAGGAGTTGTAAATCTGATTGATATTGATAAGATTATACCTGACAGAAAGCTCTCTATTTACTCTGGTGGAATAACGCCAATTGGAAAATATAAAGATGTACTGCTTTTCTGGCAAATTGAGGCAATTGCAGCAAAATATGGTTTTGAATTGAAAACTCCTATTTGCGATATACCAGAAGAAGCTCTTGATGAAATACTTAATGGTACCGAGGAAAGCTTGCATATTAAGAATAATTCACTCGGAAATTCAAATTATTTTGTTGATTTTGATGGTGTTATAAAATTTATTCTTGTTCACCAGGATGATGATGCAACTTCAGAATCTCAAAAATGGGCAGAGCAATTTATTAAAACAGATGTTTGCCCGGAATGCTCAGGTGCAAGACTAAACAGGGAGGCTCTGCACTATAAAATTGATAACAGAAATATTGCTGAACTTGCAAATATGGATATTTCTGAGTTGAAAAACTGGGTGGATTCTGTTGAAAACAAATTAAGTGAAAAGCAAAAGCAAATAGCTGTTGAAATATTAAAGGAAATAAGATCAAGAATCTCATTTTTATTAAATGTAGGTCTTGATTATCTATCACTTAACCGGGCTTCAGCAACTTTGTCAGGAGGAGAAAGTCAGAGAATCAGACTTGCTACTCAGATAGGATCTCAACTTGTAAATGTAATGTATATTTTGGATGAGCCTAGTATTGGGCTACACCAAAGAGATAATTTTAAACTTATAAAGTCATTGACTTCACTAAGAGATAGCGGAAATTCAGTTATTGTTGTTGAACATGACAAAGAAATGATGTTGTCTTCAGATTATATTGTAGATCTTGGTCCGAAAGCAGGCAGGCTGGGAGGTGAGGTTGTGTTTGCAGGTAAACCGGAAGATATGTTTAGTGCTGATACTTTGACTGCGGCATATCTGACAGGTAAATTATCTATTGATGCTCCTGAAAAAAGGAGAACAGGTAATGGATCTGAATTAATACTTAAAGGATGCAAGGGTAATAATCTGAAAAACATAGATGTAAGATTTCCGTTGGGTCAGTTAATAGTCGTTACAGGAGTCTCGGGTAGTGGAAAATCTACACTTATTAATGAGACTTTACAACCAATATTAAGTAAACACTTTTACCGATCTAACCACGAGCCATTGTCATATGATTCTATTGAAGGAATTGAGCATATAGATAAGATTATTAGTGTAGATCAATCACCTCTGGGCAGAACTCCCCGATCAAATCCGGCTACTTATACAGGTGTTTTTTCTGATATCAGAAATCTTTGGGTTAATTTACCTGAAGCTAAAATAAGGGGTTATAAACCAGGAAGATTTTCTTTTAATGTTTCAGGTGGCAGGTGTGAAACATGTAAAGGAAACGGGTATAAAACTATTGAAATGAATTTTCTTCCTGATGTTTTGGTGCCTTGTGAAGATTGTCACGGCAAGAGATATAACAGAGAAACACTTGAAGTCAGATTTAAAGGTAAATCAATTGCAGACGTACTAAACATGACAATTAATATGGCTGTGGAATTCTTTGAAAATCAACCTCATATTTTACATAAAATAAAGACTCTTCAAGATGTTGGTCTTGGATATATAAAGCTAGGTCAACCTTCGACAACTCTTTCAGGTGGAGAAAACCAAAGAGTGAAACTTGCTGCTGAGCTGGCAAAAAAAGATACTGGTAAAACTCTGTATGTACTTGATGAACCTACTACAGGTCTTCATTTTGATGACATCAGGGTATTAATGAATGTATTAAACAGGATTGTAAATAAAGGCAATACTGTAATTGTAATTGAACATAATCTGGATGTAATAAAACTTGCAGATAATATAATTGATATCGGCCCCGAAGGAGGGCGCAATGGTGGAAAACTTATTTTTAGTGGCACACCAGAAGGTCTGATTAATAATAATGAAAGCTGGACCGGACGTTTTCTTAAAAGAGAGTTATATCCTGAACATGAGTAATATATATAAAAAAAGTAATGGCTAATCCCGTAAGTTATCTGCAAATAGAAAATCTGACTAAGTCTTTTGGTGATTTATTATTGTTTGAAGGAATATCATTTGGTGTTTCTGAAGGGCAGAGAATAGCACTTATAGCAAAAAATGGTACAGGGAAAACAACTTTATTAAATATTATTGCCGGTTTAGAAGACAAGGATAGCGGCAATGTCGTTTTCAGACGAGATTTAAAAATTAGTTTTTTACAGCAGGATCCTTCATTCTCCGGAGAATTATCCGTACTTGAAGCATGCTTTTCATCAGATAATGAGGTTATTAAAACTCTGGCAAGATATGAATCGTATATGCTGCACGAAGAGTCAGGTAAAGAGCATCCTAAAGGAGAGTCATTAGAAGAGTTAATGCACTTGATGGATTACCATAAAGCCTGGGATTATGAAACAAGGGTTAAACAGATATTGTCACAGCTAAAGATAAAGGATTTTGATAAAAAAGTTGGTTTATTATCTGGTGGCCAGCTTAAAAGAGTTGCTCTTGCCAATGCTTTAATATGCGAACCCGATTTGTTGATAATGGACGAACCAACCAATCATCTTGATCTGGAAATGATTGAATGGTTAGAGAATTATCTGACAAGGAGTAATATAACTCTATTGATGGTTACTCATGACAGATATTTTCTTGACAGAGTCTGCAATGTTATACTGGAGCTTGAAAACAGAAATATATTCAGCTATTCTGGTAATTATTCTTATTATCTCGAAAAACATCAGGAAAGAATTGAGGTTTTTAATGCAGAACTTGATAGAGCAAATAATCTTTTCAGAAAAGAACTGGACTGGATGAGAAGGCAACCTCAGGCCAGAGCTACAAAAGCAAGAGCCAGAATTGATTCTTTTAAAGATTTGGAGGTAAAAGTTTCTCAGAAATTTGTAGAGAAAAATGTCAAACTTAGTGTAAAGTCTTCATATTTAGGATCAAAAATATTTGAAGCAAAATATATTTCAAAGTCTTACGGCGATTTAAAACTGCTGGATAATTTTTACTACAATTTTGCCAGATTTGAAAAAGTTGGAATTGTAGGAAAAAATGGAACCGGTAAATCTACATTCTTAAAAATGCTAATGGGTGAAGAAAAGCCTGATAGCGGAAGTTTTGATATTGGTGAAACCGTTGTTTTTGCTTATTACAGTCAGACCGGATTGAAATTTAATGAAGAAATGAAGGTTATTGATGCTGTAAGAGATATAGCTGAAGAAATAAACATTGGAGACGGAAAGAAATTATCTGCATCACAGTTTTTACAGCATTTTTTGTTTACTCCCGAAACTCAGCATAATTTCATTCATAAATTGTCAGGAGGAGAGAAACGCAGACTTTACTTATGTACGGTTTTGATGAGAAATCCCAATTTTCTTGTTTTAGATGAGCCTACAAACGATTTGGATATACTTACTTTAAATATACTTGAAGATTATCTTGCTGATTTTAAAGGATGTGTGCTTGTGGTTTCGCATGACAGGTATTTTATGGACAAAATTGTAGATCACATGCTTGTTTTTGAGGGTGATGCAAAAATCAGAGATTTTCCAGGTAATTACTCTCAGTACAGAGACTGGCTTGAAGTACAACAGGAAAAAGAACGCCTGGAGAAGTCGGTTAAAGCTGTAAATAATCAACAAGATACAAACAGGCAAAAAAGTGAGCGTCCCAGAAAGCTAAGTTATAAGGAACAAAAAGAGCTTGAAAATCTCGAAATTGAAATTCAAGCTCTTGAGTCTGAAAAAAAAGATATCGAAACCACTTTAAGCAGTGGCGAATGTTCAGGTACTGAAATTGAAAAAATGGCAATAAAACTATCAGAAATTTCTGCTTCTATTGAGAAGAAATCTGACAGATGGTTGGAATTGAGCGAACTGGAAGCGTGATTACTTTCTTAAAGAATCAACGCGTTTCCAGGTAGCTGTTCTACCTAAACCCATCCAGGCTTTTCCTATAAAACCTCTTATCTTAAGGGTGTTATCACCATCAAATTTCATAAAACAACTGTATGTTTTTCCATTATCGGGATCATAAATTGTGCCATCTTTCCATTCTCCTGATTTTTCATCAAAAGAGAAATTTTTAAGCAACTGAAGTCCAATTAAAGGCTTATTTTTAAGTGACGGTTCTGGATTTTGATCGTCTATTTTTGGCTTGCCGTTTTCTTCGGGCTCTTTAAGCCAGACAATTTTTCCGAAATATTTACCATTGGTAGCCTTGAAAATTTGTATTTGAGAACTTTCTTCTCCTGTGTCGTCATTATACGTGATATAATAACCTGCAATTTTGTCTGCTTTGTTTTGAGCAAATGCTGTCACAGAAAAAATTACAAAAAACAGTGTAATTACTGAACAAATTGTTGTTTTCATAGGTTAAATTTATTTGAGACAAATATAACAATTTGCTTGAATTTTAATACTTAAACCAATGAAAAACAGAAAACCACTTTATTTATTACTATTCTTTATTTCAGCATCATGCCTTGTTTACAGCGCCGGTAGTAAAAAGGCTGACAAAGATATGATTGAATGGAGATACGAAATTGAAAATGCAGGAAGTAATCTGCAGGGAACCGCACAGGTAAAAGTTTGGACTTATTCGAAAAACAAGAATGTTGCAATTGATCAGGCAAAAAAAAGTGCTGTACATGGAGTTATTTTTAAAGGTACTCCCGATAACGGAAGAATAAGAGGATTAAAAGCAATTGCTCAGGATCCTAATATTGAAATTGAGAAAGGTGAATTTTTTAAAGAATTTTTCAAAGATGGTGGAAAGTATCTTAAATTTGTAACTTTAATAGAAAATGCTGATATTCCAAAAGAAGATCAGCTTAAAGTGGGCAAGGAAAACAAAATCGGAGTAGTTGTTCAGGTTAATGTCAACGCATTAAGAAAAGATCTGGAGGATGCTGGCATAATTCGTAGTTTAGGAAGTGGCTTTTAAAAACTATAATATCATATGAAAACACACATTATTCTGTTAGCATTTGCTTTTTTATTGAGTTTTGGTGCACAATCTCAGCGTAAAACAACTGTAGCTGGTAATTATTCTTACGAAACCGAATGTCTTGGGGTTGAGCTCGATGGTTCTCAGACTCTGAGAGTTTGGGGGACAGGAAGAAACAAGAAGGATGCTGTAGAGCAGGCCAAGAAAAATGCTGTTAGAGAGGTCCTTTTTAAAGGTATAAGAGGTGGTGGTGAATGTGAGGTCAAACCACTTGTAACAGAGGTCAATGCCGAAGATAAATACGCGAATTACTTCAATAAATTTTTTAGAGACGAAGGCCTATACAAGTTTTTCGTTAATTTAAAAGATGAGAAAGTAATTAACAGAATTTTCAGAGAGTCAAAAGTTTCAAAAAATACTGTGACTATACCTGTAGTGGTTAGAGTTCAAAGGGCTCAGCTTAAAGAACAACTCTTACAGGATAATATTTTAGTTGACAATAATTATTAGCCAACCAATACATTTATTAAATTTTAAAACTATGAAAAAAACAATTATGGCATTGTTTGCCTTATTTTGTCTGACCACCACTGTTTTACCTCAAGCCAAAAAACCAACTTTAATGGTTGTGCCAAGTGATTTATGGTGCAACAAAAATGGTTTTATGATGGAATTTGATAATCAGGGTAGAAAGGTAAAGGTGCCTGATTATAAGAAAGCTTTACAGGAAAATCTTGAGCTAATGATGGTTATAAGTAAAATAAATGAACTTATGACTGACAGAGGTTTCCCTTTGAAAAATCTTGAATCTTCTTTAAAAACTCTTGAATCGGAAGGTGCTGAAGAAGAAATGATGATGAGCAGAAGCGGGTCGGAGATTGGTGAAACTCCTGTAGATCAGTTAAAGAAAGTAGCCAAGGCCGATATCTGGATTCAGCTTACATGGGCTGTAAATACATTAGGGCCCAAAAGATCTATAACTTTCAATTTGCAGGGACTTGATGCATATACCGATAAACAAATTGCAGGTGCATCAGGAACCGGACAGCCCTCATTTACAGCAGAATTACCTATATTACTTGAAGAATCAGTTTTATCTTATCTTGATAATTTTAATGTTCAGCTTCAGTCACATTTTGATGATTTATTTAAGAATGGCAGGGAAGTGGTTTTGCGTATAAGAACATGGGCTAATTCTGATATTGATCTTGAAACAGAATTTGCAGGCAGGGAACTGGGTGCAATTATTGAAGAATGGATTTCAAAAAATACTGTTGAAGGACGTTTTAATACTTCTGATGCTACAGAAAGCATGATGTTGTTTGAGCAGGTAAGAATTCCACTTTATGATGCATCAGGCAGAGCGACAGATGCAAGAGGTTGGGCAAGGGAATTGCAGAAATACCTTAAAACTACTTACAAAGTAGATGCGAAATTAACTATGCGTGGTCTGGGGCAGGCGGCTTTGGTTATTGGTGAAAAATAAGAGTTAATGATGTGCACAATCTTCAAATCATAATATTAATATGAAAAAACTACTTTATATATTTTTGTTGTTTGCCCTGACTCAAACACTGTATTCACAAAACAATCTTGGCAGTTCTGATGATTTGGGCAGAATTGCACTCAATGTTTATATTCCTGACCAAATTGAGGGAATTACACCTATTGCTAAATCCAGTCTTGAAAACAAGCTAAATCAGATAATTACTAAGAGTGGTATGGGCGGTTTCTCATATGAACCAAGATTTATAATGACTGCAAATATTGCTGTCATTTCAAAATCTATTACTTCAACTGCTCCTCCTATGCATGCATACACTATGGAAGTCACTTTGTATGTTGGAGATGCAATAGATGGTAAATTGTTCTCAAGAGAATCTGTAACTTTAAAAGGTGTTGGAGATACCGAGTCTAAAGCATATGTATCTGCATTCAGAAACCTTAATGTTAATGATGAGCGGTTTCAGGATATGATAAGAACTGCAAAAATCAGGATTATTGAGTATTACAATTCAAGATGTGACTTTATTATTAGTGAGGCTAAGGGGCTAGCTAATGTTCATAATTATGATGCTGCAATATTTAAGCTTATTTCAGTTCCTGATGTTTCTAAAGATTGCTATGCTAAGTGTATGAATGCTTTAGGCCCACTGTATCAGGAGAAAATTGATCATGATTGTCAGGTTAATTATCTGAAAGCAACAAATTATTGGACTGCAAATCAGAATAGTTATGGTGCTGATATGGCAGGGGAGTGTCTGAATAAGATTGATCCTATGTCTAAGTGTTACAAAGATGCTTATGCTTTGTCTGAAAGAATTGCAAAAAGAATTTATGAACTAGACAAAAGAGAATGGCGATTTGCTCTTAAGCAGTGGCAAGATGTAGTAGATATTGAAAAATTAAGAATAAAAGCAGCCAGAGATATTGGTGTTGCTTATGGAAACAATCAACCCAGAAATATTTATAACGTTCAATTAATCAGAGGTTGGTGGAGATGATGAACTGACTTTGCCGATGTTGTGGAGTATTTTTTTGAAAAAAATGGGGCCATAGCTTTTTTGTTTAAACTGAAAAGTGTACTTTTGCACCCGTCCAACGAGAAAATGACTCCGTAGCTCAGTTGGTAGAGCAAATGACTCTTAATCATTGGGTCGAGAGTTCGAGCCTCTCCGGGGTCACAAAAAAAGCTGTCTCATATGTAAATGAGGCAGCTTTTTTTGTTTGCAGAAGTAAGTATGGTTAATTTTTAAAGTTTCAATGACAACTGAATCCTTTTTCTAACCAGATCTATTGTCAATACTTTTACTTTTATATGCTGATGTAGTGAAACTATCTTATTTGGATCTGTTACAAAGGTATCAGACATTTCAGATACATGAACAAGGCCATTTTCTTTAATGCCTATATCTACAAAACATCCAAAAGCAGTTATATTTGAAACTATTCCATTAAGAATCATACCTGTTTTAAGATCCTCAATTTTTCTGATGTTTTTATCAAATTCCATTACTTCAATTTTGCTTCTTGGGTCACGTCCGGGCTTATCAAGCTCAGACATGATGTCTTTTAAGGTGGGTAAACCAATATTTTCAGTTACATAATCTTCTATTCGAACAGAGTTTCTTATCTCTTTGTTTCTAATAAGATCTTCCACAGTACATCCTTTATCTTTGGCCATTCTCTCAACTATAGTATAGCTCTCAGGATGTACAGCCGTATTGTCCAATGGATTTTTTGCTCCCGGAATTCTAAGGAAACCTGCTGCCTGTTCAAATGATTTAGGACCAACTCTTGGCACTTTGTTTAATTCATTTCTGTCACTAAATGGCCCGTTTTCATCTCTGTATGCTACAATATTATTAGCTACAGTAGCATTCAAACCAGAGACATAGGTTAATAAAAACTTACTTGCTGTGTTCAAATTTACACCAACCAGATTCACGCTACTTACAACGGTATTATCAAGTGATTTCTTCAGCTTTGCCGCATCTACATCATGTTGATATTGTCCCACTCCAATTGACTTTGGATCTATTTTTACTAATTCGGCTAAAGGGTCCATCAGTCTTCTTCCTATCGAAACCGCTCCTCTCACAGTCACATCATATTCCGGGAACTCTTCTCTTGCAACCTTAGAGGCCGAATATATTGATGCTCCATTTTCGCTTACAACAAAAACCTGTACTTTTCTGTCGTATCTGATTCCGGTTATAAACTCTTCAGTTTCTCTTGATGCGGTTCCGTTACCAATAGCAATTGCATCGATACTGTACATCTCTACTAAATGAGATATTTTTTTTGAAGCAATTGCTTTCTCATTTTGTGGAAAATGTGGGTATATGGTTTCGTTATGTACTAGTTTACCCTGAGCATCAAGGCATACTACTTTACATCCTGTTCTAAATCCCGGATCAATTGCCAATACTTTTTTTTGACCCAAAGGCGCAGCTAAAAGCAGCTGTCTTAAGTTTTCAGCAAATATTTTAATAGCCTCTTCATCAGCTTTTTCTTTAGATATTGCAGAAAATTCTGTTTCAATTGATGGCTTTAACAGTCTTTTATAAGAATCGTCAACTGCTTGTTTAACTATCTGTGAAGCAGTGTTTTCGCTTCTTACGAATACTCTGTATAAATCATCATAGCAGTAGTCTTCTCGCGGATTTATTGATATTCTTAGGAAACCTTCGCGTTCTCCACGAGTCAAAGCAAGATATTGATGCGAAGAAATGTATTTTAATGGTTTGCTGAACTCGAAATAGTCTTTGTATTTCAAGGCTTCCAACTCTTTACCCTTAACTACTTTTGAAACTATAACTGAACTTTTTTTGAAGTTATGTCTGACAATATTTCTTGCTTTTTCATTTTCGTTTATCCACTCTGCAATTATATCACGGGCTCCGATAATTGCTTCATCAGCGGTTTCGACATCATTGTTAATATAAGAACAAGCTACTTTATTTATGTCCTGGTTATTTTGAGACATAATTATTTTTGCAAGTGGCTCCAGACCTTTTTTTCTTGCAATCTCAGCTCTTGTGTGCCTCTTTGGTTTGAAAGGCAGGTAAATATCTTCCAGCTCGCTTAAATTCCAGCAATTATCTATTCTGTTTTTAAGATCGGAAGTAAGGTTATTTTGATCTGTCAGGGTTGAAACTATAGTATCTTTTCTTTTTTCGATATCAGAATATTTATCAAACAAGTCAGAAATATTTTCAACCTGTACTTCATCGAGTTCACCTGTTCTTTCTTTTCTATATCTGCTGATAAAAGGTATGCTGGCACCTTCTTCAAGTAATAAAAGAGTGTTTTTAACTCCGTTAAAAGGTAAGTGTAACTCTTCAGAAATCAGCTTTATAAATATATCTTTCATTTAAATCCTTATTAAACATTACTTCTACTGCGAATATACTAAAATCCTTAAGCCCGTGTCGCCTGAAAAAGCTATCTTTGCAAAAAAAAAAAATTTATGCAAAACAAATCAGATAAAAGTCGTGGCAAACGTATAAGCAAGTTAACAGTTAAAGAGCCTGCCATATTGATTGATTTTCTGATAAATTCTTTAAAAGACCAAAGCAGGACTACTGTGAAATCCTTATTATCTCATCAACAGATTATAATTAAAAACAAAGTTGTCAGGCAATTTGATTATCAATTAAATGCAGGTGACGAGGTCAGTATTCATTGGGATCAGGGCAGAGAAACTTTAAGAAACCCGTTGGTGAATATTGTTTATGAAG
>CAZFUO010000047.1:0-12807 GCA_964522065.1 uncultured Bacteroidales bacterium
TGAACGATGTGGTTCCACCAGGTAAATAGAGATAATAATCGGTTATTTCAGGTGAAAATTGTGGAGCAAATCTACCTTTGTCAGATTTAAGAGCAGACAGACCTGCTACACCATTGTAAGATCCTGCATCTTCTCCGTAGTATGTTAATGTGAAGTCATCAGCACTGAACCATGTACCTGTCCAGCCTTTTACTGTCTTGGCGCCAATAGTTAAAGTTCCGTTAGAAACGATAACTGTATCAACACTTGTTGGATTCCAGCCTCCTGTTAAAGATCCTCCGGCTGAACCATTATTTATGATTTCTTTTTGCTTACCATCAGCAAAGATGTAAGATCCAAGTCCTGAAGTTCTTGCTGCAGCACCTACAGAATATCTTCCTGAAGGTAGTCCGGTAATAACCTGCTTTGCTGTGTAAATAAGATTACCGACTGTGCCATTCCATGAATCAAAATATCTGTTTGTTGTAACGCCTGAATAATGTTGTCCTGTTGTTGTAAATGTATTACCATTTATAAAGCTTACAAACCAGCCTTCAGGTTGCACATTATTGCCACTTGCATTGACTCCGGGATTTGTAATTGCAAATGTGAAATCAACAGGTTTTGCAGGTGTTGCAGGTTGTGTAAGTTTATATGCCTTTTTAGCAACATCTAAAGCAAGAATAGTTGCGTTTAATTCTGTAGGCGTTTTTATAGTCGATTGCTTAGCTTTAGCAGCATCTATAGCAGTTTGAAATGCAGCTTTGCCTCCATAATTGAGAGCGGCAAGAGTTTCTGCATCTTTTATTGCATTTTTTAACGAAGTCAAATCCATGCCAAGGCTATCAAGCTGGCACATATAGAAATCGTCAAATGCATAATTGCCCGCAAGCCAACGAAACATTGCTTGTACATATTGGTGTTTTGCAACAAAAGCAACTTCATTTAATGCCCATTTGTTTTTTCCTCCAACTTTTGATGATGCAATCAGTACGTTTGATTCTGTACCGTATGTATCACCAGTTGATATCTTTAAATACTGCTCAAGACCATCTGCTTTAGTTGTGTCTTTAATGTATTTAACGTAATATTTAAACAAATAAGCCTTACCTTTTTGTATAGGCCAGTTTGTTCCAAGAGAACCGGCTGCAGTTGCACCAGCATTTCCTTTTCCAACTAAATAAGTTCTGTCTTTAACTCCACCACCTGATAAAATAATTGAGAAGTTAGTTGAAGTCATCGGTGTGTTGTTTGCTTCTTTCCAGTTCTCATAACCCCATGTAAAATTTCCGTTTGGAATAAGATTTTTTGCATCAGGTACTTTGTAAACAACTCCCTCGAGTATTATTGTATCGCCTGCAGTTATTTCAGCAGAAGTTCTGATAACCAATGAGCCTATTATGGCAACCAGAACCAGACAAAAAAGTTTGATTTTTTTCATAAATATTGATTTTAAGGTTTTTTATTTAACAAATAACTTGGTCACTTTGTTGTTAATCTTTATAAGATAAATGCCATTTTTCAAAAAATATTCATTTTTTAATTCTGAATTTATCTGTCTTCCGGAGATATCAAAGATAAAAATATTTTCATTACCTTTTAATCCATTTATTCTTATTCCGTTAGAGGTTGAATAAATTATAATATCGTCGTTATTTTCTGATCTTATTGCTGTTGGAGTATTCGGATTTTCTGCATAAGCAGCCTCCAGAGCATTGATAGTTGCTCCAATATTTAATTCACTCATTTGAATTTGTTCCTCAGTCAGGGCTTTGTTATAAATTCTGAAATCATGGATAAGTGTTTTTGTTAAATATGCATCTCCGACATAGCAAGATCTTCCAAGCCAATTGTATAAGGTTCCTGTTCTTTCACTGATTGGAAGAGTATTTGCTGGAAGCCAGGTAATTGTATCACTGGCTACCGGCATTCCATCTATAAAAAGAGTACCAATGGTATCCTTTTGCACATATGTCATATTATGCCAGCTTCCTGCCATAGCCGGAGTGCTTGCACTTAAAACCTGCTCTCCATAACTCCAGTATTTTGGTGTGATAGACATTGTCTGACTTCTAAGTCCACCAAACAAACATCCATTCTGATCTGTGCCAAGTTTATCACTATTTGAGAATGTCCATAAGAAATTGCCGGCGTTTGTTATTGCTTTGTAAGCAGTATCAATTCTGTAATAGCATGACATTGTATAATCTCTCAAACTGTAAATAACTTTTCCTACTTCAGTGCCCAAATCAAAATATGCTGTACTATCAGTCAGGTCAAGAGTATTTATTTTGGTAACTTCACCAATTGTTCTGATTACTGCACCGTTTTTAAGTGTACCTGAAAATTTCTTTTCAGCAGACTCGGTAACAACAGAGTCATTTATGGTTTTAAAATCATGTTTAACAAGAAGATTACTGTTAAATGCGGTTCCGTCTTTTTCTTTAACTGTAACCATAAATGTTTTACTTATACTTTGCCCATTTTTAAACAAGGTTGCAGTCAGAGTTGCAGTCAATGGAAAGTAATCAGGTCTGATTATAACACCTTCGTTACTGATAAGGCCGGCATTTGAAGTCTTCCAGATTATGCTGATTGATTGATCAGAACTACCCTTTGCCGGTAAGGTCAAATTGCTTGTAAGTGCAGATGTATTTGAAATATTTAATGCCTTGTATTCAGCATCAAGTTCAGGAAGTAAATAATCAGGATTTTCATTGTAGGCATTGTTTAACTTACTTATGACTTCATTTACCTGCAAATCATAGTTTAAGTCATCGTAGCTCATTGCATCGCTCCAAAGCTGAAAATCGTAAATCAGAGTCTTTCTTAAATAAGAGTCTGATGTATAAGGTGATTTTCCAAGCCAGTTATACAAGGTTCCGACTCTTCCAGCCTGTAGCAGTGAAGTAGCGGGTATGTTTAATACAGTCCCCTGAGCTACCTGAATTCCATCTATGTAAAGAGTGCCGGTTGTACCGCTTTGTGTATATGCGATATGATGCCATGAACCTCTAACTGCATTAGAATCAATACCAACAGATTCGTTTCCTATAGCATTATTCATCCTCGAAACCGCATTAGTCTGAGATTTCAAGCTAGCTATAATATACCCTGTTTTATCGTTTGCAGCA
This sequence comes from uncultured Bacteroidales bacterium, assembly GCA_964522065.1. Taxonomy (GTDB): domain Bacteria; phylum Bacteroidota; class Bacteroidia; order Bacteroidales; family UBA1402; genus UBA8389. The sequence continues at coordinate 3,114 of CAZFUO010000047.1, forward strand.
TCTTTAGTATTTGAAAAAGTCCATATCATATTTCCGTTATTGTTTAATTCAGAATAATCATCATCGATTCTGAAATATCCGCAAACAGTATAATTATTTAATGCATATACAGCTTTTCCAATATCGGTTCCCATATCCATATATCCGGTTCCGTTACCTAAATCAAGAACATTAAATTTCTCGGTACTTCCTATAGTTCTGATTTTAGCATCATTAAATAGCGTGGCTGTAAATGCATTTTCAGATGCATCCTTCACTTTTACAACGCCATTAGATGTAGAAATATTTTCAGTTGAAAAATCCCATTTTGCTACCTGTAAAGCCGCTTCAAAAACAGACTTAACTACAACTGTGAATTTTTTTGTCAATGAATATCTTACACCTTCAACGACTTTGGATAACTCGGCAGTTAAGATTACAGTTGCATTGTACATTTCCGGCCTTGTAACCTTGCCTGTTGTATCAATCACAGACGGATTGGTTGTAATCCATCTTATTTGTACATCACCTTCAGAAACCACTGGCAAATTAAGATTGTCAGTTATTTCTGTTAGATTCCCAATATCGAGTTTTCCTACTGCAGTCATTAATTCTTCAGGGGTGGAACGTACATACGTTCCACCTGTAATTTTACCATGTATGCCACTTGATGATAAATCGGTAGCATGCACACTGCTTGAATCATTAAAATTCCAGTATCCTACCAATCCGGCTTCATTACCTTTAAGAGTTAAGTATTTATTGCTTTCTAATTCTGTTTTGGTTTTGGCGACATTCCAGATTCTGACTTCGTCTATCAAACCCTTAAAAACTCTGTTGTCATTAGAAGCATTTGCACTATCTCTTCCAATCCACATTTTACCAATTGAAAAATCATAAGCGGGAATTACAACATTCTGAAAAGTTTCATGTCCGTCAACATAACATGTCCTTTTGCTCTCAGTAATAACAACTGCAATATGATGCCAGTTGTTAAGAGTAATAGTATCAGAAATTAATCCATATCCGCTGGTGTTATTATTAATTCTGATTGCATTCGGAGTAGTCCCCATTTGCCAGCTTGCTGCAAATTGTACACCGGAATTAACTGTTGCATCAACTCTGTGATAAACAAGACCTGCATACTGTACCTGCTTTTCTTTAATGTTTATCCAAAATTCAATAGTGTATGGCAGAGTATTTAGAGGAACGCCGGAAATCTCTATATTACTCATGGTACCACTGGTACCTCCGGGTAAATTCATTGCATAATTTACTGCTTTACTAATTTGTCCTGATACCAGAAAAACTATAAAAAAGACTAATGATAGTTTTTTCATTATATTAATAATTTTGATTTATCTGACAGCAATTTTTGCAGTTTGATTATTTATCCTGATAATATAAATACCCTTGTTTACAGCAATACTTTCAGCATTATTAAATTGAATTTGTCTTCCGGAAATGTCAGTAAGCTTTATAACTTCACTTCCATTAAGACCTTTTATTGTAATAATTCCGTTTTTGGAAATAATATTGTAGATGCTGTTTTTGTCATTCTTAATATTAACAGGTGTATTCGGATTTTCTGCATATGCAGCCTCAAGAGCATTGATATTTGCTCCCACATTTAGTTCTGTAATCTGAATTTCTTCTTCTGTAAGTGCTTTATTATAAATTCTGAAATCGTAAAGAAGAGCTCTTGTCAGATATGCATCACCAGCATAGCAAGAACGTCCCAGCCAGTTAAAGTTTGTACCCAGGCTACCATTACGAATTAAGGTGTTTGAAGGTAACCAGGTAATTGTATCTGATTTTACAGGCATACCATCAACATACAATGTTCCGATTGTATCTTTTTGAGTATAAGTCATATTGTGCCATCCTCCAGTCATTGCTACAACTCCAGCACTTACAACTTGTTCTCCATAACTCCAGTATCTTGGTGTAATTGCCATTGTTTGACTTCTAAGACCACCAAATAAACAACCAGTCTGGTCTGTACCATTCTTATCACTGTTTGAGAAAGTCCAGATAAAATTACCTGCATTAGATAACCATGTATTACTTTCATCAACTCTGTAGTAACATGACATAGTATAGTCGCTTAGGTTATAAATAACCCTACCCATTTCTTTACCAAGATCGAAGTACGATGTTGTGTCAGTAAGATCAAGTGTATTGAACTTATTGATTTCACCTATAGTTCTGATTTTGGCTCCATTTACAAGTGCTCCTTTGAAATGCTTTTCAGCAGCATCTGTAACTACAGTATCAGCAAATGTTGAGAAGTTATGTTTAACAAGCAGGTTACTGTTAAATGCGGTTCCTTCTTTTTCCAGAACATTAGCTTTAAATTCTTTAGTTAAAACCTGTCCGTTTTTCATTAAATATGCTGTCAGCACAACTTCCTGAGGGAAATAGTCTGGTCTGTTAACTGTTCCTTCTGTGCTAATTACTTCAGGATGATTAGTTTTCCATGTGATATTTATTGAAGCATCTGCCGTTCCTTTTGAAGGTAGTGTGATGTTTTGGGCAACAGCATTTAAACCTGAAAGAGTAAGGGCCTCTTTTTCTGTTGAAAGCTCAGGTAAAATTGCATTCGGATTTTCATTGTATGCATTGTTAAGCTTGTTGAGAGTTTCAGGTACATTGATTTCATAGTTTAAGTCATCAGATGATATTGCATCTCTCCAAAGTTGAAAGTCGTAAATCAATGTTCTTCTCAGGTATGCGTCACTTGTATAATTTGACCTTCCCAGCCAGTTATATAGTGTACCTTCTCTGCCTTCTCTTACAAGAGCAATAGCTGGTAGATTTGACATCGGACCAGTAACCACTTCAACCCCGTCAATATAAATAGTGCCTGTGGTTCCGTTTTGAACATAAGCAATATGATGCCATTGTCCTTTACCTGCATTTGTATTTGCTCCGATTGCCTGGTTACCTATATTATACCTGCCGGTAGCAACACTTTGACTAGTTGCTTTTAGACTTCCAATTATGTATCCTGTAGGATCATTCATAGCATCGGCTGTATTAGAGAATGTCCAGATAAAGTTTCCGTTATTGTCTAATAATCCATATTCTTCGTCAATTCTGAAATAAGCACACATGGTGTAGTTATTTAGAGAATATATGGCTTTACCAATATCTGTACCCATATCAAGATATCCTGTGCCGTTACCTAAATCGAGTACATTAAATTTTTCAGTTTCACCGATAGTTCTGATACTTGCTTCATTCATTAATGTAGCAGTAAATTTACTTTCAGATTCGTCAATTACTTTTATGGCTCCGTTTTCTGAAGTTATGTTTTCAGATGAAAATGCCCATTTTGCTAATTGATATCCTGTTTCATTAAATGCTTTTACAATTACAGTAAAATCTTTGGTCAGAAAATAAATTTTTCCTCCGTTTTCATGTTTTAAAGTAGCTGTTAATATTGCAGTTGCATCATATTGTGCAGGTCTGTTTATATTTCCAAGACTATCAATCAACGCAGGATTTGATGATTTCCATGATATTGTTACATCACCTGCAGCTGTCAGAGGCAAAGATAGAGGGGCGGTTACTTCAGTCAGAGTAGCATCCAGTTTTAGATTTTCCTGAGCAGAAATAAGGTTTTCAGAATATCCGTTTGCAAGCATTAAATCTCTTGAAGTCAAAGCGTAAAGAGCAGCCATGTCTGTTTCGCTTAACGCTCTGTCATAAAGTCTGATTTCATCAAGAATAGCATTTAGTCCGTTACCATCCTGAGCCCATCTGGAGTGTGCAATAAAATTATTAGCAGTCTGAACACCACCTCCCAACATTGTTGGATTAAAGTTTGCATAGGTATTTGTACCAGCAGCAACACCATTAATATAAATAGTTGCTGTACCGGTAGCTGACGCTTCATCCCAATTGAAAGTTACAGCCATATGAACCCACTGTTTTGAAGGAGTTGCAACAGTTGCATCGCAGTTAATACCTATTGCACCACCCGTAGTTCTGTATCTCATTCTTGCCATACCATTACCACTGTTTGGCATGAAACACAAGAAATCATCAGGATTGTTATCTCCCGCAATATTACCAAAATCAAAAAGTCTTGTTGAGCCGTTTACAGAGTTAAAATATGCCCATGTTGCGTAAGTAAACGATTTAAGATTAAGCGTAATATTTTCTGGAAGTTTTATATAGTCACTACTCAATGGACATTCCAATCCCAACCCACTAAATCCGGTCTTTAGTTTTGGATTTCCATTTAAGGCTCCATCGAGAGATTTACCTGCTGCATCTGGCACTGTAACACCTGAAAAGCCTTCAAAGTTGTAATACATCATCAGACCTTCGCTGATGTTTTGTCCCTGAATGCTAAAGGCCAGTAAAAGACCCATAGTAATTAATAAGCTTTTAATTTTCTTTTTCATGGTTAGTATTTGTTAAGTTGATTTATTTTTTAATTACCATCCGCAATCTTTTTTCATGGCTTCGACAATTTTTGCATGCCTTACATAGTCTTCTGCAGATTTAACTTCGCTTCTGTAATTTAGACCATAAGGCCAGAAATGCATATCATCTCCTTTTAAAACTTCTCCTGTCAGTGCTTTTAAAACATCACTTGCATTTTTACCAGTATAAATACCATTTATTGTCAGATCCTGCCATACTCTTGTGGTCCCTGAGCCCATATAATGTGCCATTTCATGCATTGCAGTACAAACATGCATATAAGTAGTATTTGAACCAAAACCAATGGAACCGCGATAGCTAGCCTGTGCAGTTGGTATTCCAGCATTATAGTAGACATATATGTTTGCAGAGAAAGTTGTGTAGCGATTATAATAGTAACAAGCACTATCCATTGCAATTTTAATTAGCCTGTAATACTCTTTTTCAGTAGCAGTAGGATTTGAAACCTGAGCCAGATTATATGTTACATTTCCCATCCTGGGGGTAACAGCAATCTCATTTCCATAACTTGTACCTGTTGCATTAGTCGCATATGCTCTTACATAATACGTTTTGTTGGCTACAGGAAATGTAAGAGTAGTCTGATATGTACCATTTGTAACACCAAAGGGAACCCTGTTGTCGTCTATTGTCGGATTTTTGTTTTCAGACCAGCAAAAACCTCTTGAAAGTAAAACCGAATACCCTCCGCTGCTTACAACCTTCCCTGTACAAAGAGCCTGAATATTGCCGGAATAAGTAACAGAAGTAGTTTCAACAACAGGTAACAAATAATCAGAAGTTCTGAACTTTGTTAACTGGCCGTAGCTGGTCCCAATTTCCGTTGTAACAAATGCCCTTGCAAAATATTCGGTACCACCTGTGAGACTTGTCATGTAAACAACAGTAGAATCTTCAGCTGCAGTACTTAATACTTTGCTGCTGTCTGCAGTCGGAATATTTGACTTACTCCAGCATACTCCCTTTTTTAAAACCGGATAACTTCCTTTGTTAACTAAAACTATTCCGGATTTTGCCCAGGTTTGAGTAAAACTACTTACCGGAATTGTTTTCAAAACAGGATATTCATTACTGAATGTTATACTGTCAATAGAAGAGACGGGATGTGGAATGCTAAGATTATCTATGGTTTTTATAATAAGATTATTGCCGGTGAAATACAAACTGTCGATATTTGATATTCCCTGCAAACCAGTGGTGTTATCTTTATAATGAAATTTCAAAGTACTCTGTGATAACAGTAGTACAGAAACTAAAACAAAAAATAATATGGCTGAAATTCTCCTCATTTTTTAGAAATTTTAAACGACCTATTGCCTGCTTTTAAAAGGTATAAACCTTTATTTAAGGTAGAAACATCTAAGCTTTTAACTGCATCAGTTGATATTTCTTCAATTATTTTCTTTCCGTCAAGGCTAAATAACTCTATCCTCATTTCACTTCTATCATCGTTTACTATATATAAAACATCAGAAACAGGATTGGGGTAAACTGTAAGCTTCTTTTTCTCAACATGATTTTTAATATTGCTCAGATTGTCAAAACCTATCTTTCTTATATCATAAAGAATAAAACTATTGCTACCTCCCTGATTAAAGTTTATCTGCATTTTGCTATCATTAAACACAATATTTTTTATGCTGCTGATTTCTATGTTTTCAGTAAGTCCGTTGTTTGTGTCAACGTTCATATATTTAAATGCTCCTGCACTTGTTAAGGATAAAGCAATAAGCAAAATCAAACTTATAATATGTTTCATTGATTTTTATTTTTTTATAAATTTTCCACAGTAAGTATTCTCAATTTTCAGGAAGTAATACCCTGATTTTAAATTAGAAATGTTTATTGGCATACCTGAATATTTTTCAGATTTAACAAGAATGCCATATACATCATAAATCTCAATATGTTTTTTGTTCTCAGCGTTTTTTAATGTAATGAAATCAGTTGCAGGATTTGGAAAAACCGCAACTTCATTTATCACACTCTTATCAATGTTGCTTAAACCTCCTGCCTGATCAATAACCAGCCAACCGGCAGACTCTTTAGCCATAAATGAAGCTCCTGTGGATCGCTCTCTTTGCTTTACCACATTAGCAAACTTGTTCGAAAGATATAAAGTTCTCAGATAAGCAGTTACTGTATCGTCATTGCAGGTTTGCATTTGAGCAATAAATACAGGATCTATAATACTGTCTCCATAATTAACTGTATTATATACCGAACTGATTACATTTTCAGCGGTTTTACCGATAATGATTTTTTTATTTTGAATTACACCTTCACCAGGTAACGCCGCAAAATAGCTTACAGTTTCAGAGGGGATCGTTGTAGCAATAGCAGATTCTTTCATTATTTTAGCTTCGAAACCGCTCTTTGTAATATTTCTTATTCTTACAGTTGTTGCGTTTGAAGTTAAAGAGCTGAGTTGAGATGTAAAGACCACTGGTACAGTACTAAACGGAGTGTCGAAGTTAACAACAGTCCAATTTGAGCCTACAACACTCTTACCCGCTTTAGCTGTAATGCCACCTAAGTTATAATTACCAGGCTTCATTACCAGATAAGGTACAATTTCTTCTTTTGCAAGACCAGATATTTTTTGGTATGACCATGGAGCCAGCTGTATATTAAATCTTGTAGTGTATGTTACCAGTTTTGCCCTTGATACCAAAAGAGCAGAAATATTTTTATTTGTAGGCGAACCAACAATTATTGTAGGTATTTCGCTGTATGGAACCTTAAAGAATACAGGATTCCAGCCTGTGTTAGCGAGACTTACTGTGCCAAATTGAAACTCACTACCCTGACTTACATCATAGCCGGTTTCATTTGAGTAGGTTGACAATGTTCCATCAGGTAATTTAGTTCTTACTCTGTAACGAACCTTATTTCCTGCGTTTAAATCGAGAGTATCAACAAAAGTTTTTAAAGTCTTACTTTCAGAATCTTTAATCACAATATATTCACCACTATCATTTTGTTTTTCAAGAATAAAACCTGTGAAAAATTCACCGTTAGGATCTACAATATTCAAAGATAATGTCTGACTGCCAAAAGCCAGAGATAGTGAGGGCTTGCCACCAAGAGTATAAAGAGGAATAACTTCATTAACTCTGTCAAAAGCCATCATTGAATTGTTATCTGCATAATACTGACCAGCCGGAGTCAGATTGCCATTTAAAAGCATTGCTCTTTTATCTTCAACCCAATTATAAATTGAATATCTCTCAATAAAGTGAGCCGTATCAAGTACAGTTAAAATAGCCTTTAAGTCGTTTAATTGTTTGTTTTGCTGTGATGCCCAGTCAGAAGGCCACCATTCGTTAGTCCAGTTAGCACCATTATTCCATTCAGTTATCCACAAAGGTCTGCCTGTTCTTTCATGAATATACTTCAGGTCGTTATACCAGTTTTGAGGAGATTTGCCTCCCCAATAAGCGTGAACTGCAACATAGTCAACCCTGTAATTTCTGGCTTTACAACTATCCATAAACTGATAAAGCCAGGAAAAATTTGTACAGGCCGGTGATCCGAGTCTTAAACCTGATTTAAGCATATCAGGCCATTGCTGAATAGCCTGAGCTACTGTAACATTCGATTGCTCTACATGATCAGGTTCGTTGTATCCCAATAAATGAGTAACATAAGACTTTCCATATATTTCAGTCCATCCCGGCCACCCTGCATTTTGCCTTATTGGTACATATTCAAGGTTTGAGCTGGAGTTTTGATCGGCACTCCAGGAGTAAAACCAGGTCGCATCTACCTTATTTGCATCGGTTGTACCGCCACTTCCGGTTCCGCACCAGCCTTTTTTTGTAACCCATTCCCAGTTCATTACCCTTATAAACGAAACCGTACCATTCAATTCTTTTGGCATTACAGGTACAACAATATCTGAGTCATCAGCAATATATACTCTGCTGTAACCGGTACCGTCAGATGTATTTGCAAGAGTAGCCATATATCCTCTTTTTAATCTGAAAGATTTAGCTTTATTATCAAAAGTCCCCAGAGTCGTAAACCTTGTAAACAATGAATATTTAGATGAATCGCCCTTAAAATCAGGCTCTGTATAAATAGTAAGAGGTTTAAAAGTTGATGTATGAGGTATAATTACAGTACCGTGTTTATAAACCGCAATCCTGACATTTACCCTGTTTGCAGCTGCCTTTTCACCAACATACACCTTAGGCAGTATTGTTGATAAAACCACCGATGGTTTAATATTATCGATAAACAACCATGCATCGTCTCCTGTTAATCTTACGATACTGTTATTTAGTGGCAGTGTTTTTGAAGTCAGATGCAATTCGCATCCGTTTTTTAAAATAATTTCTTTATCAGTATATGAATCTATTACCACAGATTTTTCTGTGATTTCTATAATAGTTACCGGGTTTTGAGCAGTAACCGAAAGCGTAAATAAAAACAAAGAAAACAGGCTTGTAAAAATCTTAATCATAGGCGTACATTTATACTAATACAAATGAAATATTTTATACTTTAAACAAGGTTGAAAAATCATTCAAAAAGGTATAATAATGGCATCATCTGATATCCTTAATTTATTCAATAAAAAACTGTATTTATTAACGCCTGAATTTATAGTATTGTTTTTTGAATGAATTTTAAACCTTAAGACCTGATTAAAGAGCTTTCTTTGTATTAATACCATAAAAAACACCGGATAATAAATGAAAAATCTGCCAATTTTAGTCAGAGAGAGGCTAAGGTATATCCTGCCTTTGCTCTTTTTTGTTTTTTTGTTTTTCATTTCCTGTAAAGATCCATATTCTTACGACGACAAAGAGCCTGAATGGCTGGGATCAAACATCTATGATTTTCTTGAAAAAGAGGGTACTTTTAAGTACACTTTAAAGTTGATTAATGATCTCGACTACAAAGAAGTCATGAAACTTACCGGAAGTGTAACTCTTTTTGTTGCCAACGATAGTGCTTACGAAAGATTTTTTGAAAATAATATATTCGGAGTAAAAACTTACGAGAAGCTATCACTTGCACAAAAAAAGATGCTGTTTAAGTATACTCTCATTAATAATGCCTATCTCCTCGAAACCCTGGTTAATTATTATGGTTCGGGAGTGCTCAACGAAGGTATGGCAATGAGACGTGAAACCTCTTTTTCAGTTCTTGACAGCCTTGCTTTTACCAGAGGTGATGAAATGCCCGGAAATGAACATTGGGACAAATACCGTAGCCGGGGATTGTATCTTTTAAAAGATGAAACCAA
>CAZFUO010000048.1:0-10681 GCA_964522065.1 uncultured Bacteroidales bacterium
AAAATCTGACCACTCCAGATTATCAGAAAAGTCCTTTTCCAGTTTTGCATATTTCTATTTTTTCCCGGCTTTATACCTCCTTCCCCACCACTTGTATTTGGTGAGCGATGTGTAAACCATTATTCTCTCAAACCATCTGAAGCGAAGTAATAAATGCGAAATGCGGTACCAGATAATCAATAATGCCAGAAAAAAGACAGTACTTATCACCTCTCTGAAAATTTCCGAATCGACAGGCAAAGACAATTGTCCCATTACTTTAAAAATAAAAGCTGTAATTATAGTTGAGAAAATGATGCTAAATACGATGATCGATCCATGTGCGGTTTCGATGGCTTTTTTGTGGCAATTGCTCATGCAACGCATACAACTTTCGCATTTAAATGTCCAGAATGGACGGCCATCTACTTCTTTTATCGCTTTTACCGGGCAATCTTTTATGCACAGGTTGCAATTATCACAATCTGAAGAGGCATAATATGTTTTTGCGAAAAAAAAGCGGCCTATAAAATAGTAAAGTAAAGATATAGGCGAAATCAGGATATCCTGAACCACTTCGCGTAATGCTTTGAAGTTTTTACCTCCAACCAGAACTTTTCCGACTGCTTTTCTGACTCTTAAAAGATTTTGCTCATGGAGATATTTAATGGTTCTTGAGTTTAACCCCGGATGAACAGAAATCCAGTTTGAGGGAAGATCTACCGGAATCATTCCAACCGTTGTATAGCCCTTTAGTTTTAACAATAATGATGAAAAGAAAAAAGCAACTCCGGTAAGTCCGGGTGTAATAAACTTACCAATTAACATGCCTGCTCTGGTATTCATAAGCAGTACTTTGTTTTTGCCTTTTGGGAAACGTGCTATAAAATTAACCATCACCGGAGGATAGTTAAAGCCATGTATTGGTGAGATAAAAACAACAAGTGAGTCTTTTGGGGGCTGAGGAATATTAATTCTGTCAGTTTTAGCAATATTTGTCATTATGGCGAGTCCGCCATTTTCCTCAGTCTGATTTTTTACCCATTCGGCAACCAGTCTTGAATTTCCTGTACCTGTAAAATAGTAAATGCAGATATTCATGGTAGAACAGGCAAAATCTTTTTTAGATCTATGGTTTATGAATAGCAATTACAAACTCACTATTTTTCTTCTTGATATTTCCAAAACTAAACAAGTAAAGTAAAATTGAAAAAAGTTCCTGAGCCAGATATACCGGAAGTTTTGATTTTGCTTCATTATAGTGGCTGAAAGTAAAATATTCGAAAAACACAGGCACTAATTCTTTATCTTGTACAAATTCGGCAATGCCAACAGGGCTAATTGATGTCTTTAAATATGTTTTGAAAGGACCGTTATCATCCTTACCTGCATTTTCATCTTTCAAAATATGTCTGTAATACCAAATATGAAACCACGTTGGTGTTAATTTGGCGGCCATTCCCTTAACCGACCAGATATTTGGTAAAGCGATAATTAAAAGGCCACCTGGTTTTAGAGCCCTGGAAAATTGTTCCAATACCTTTTCAGGTTTTTTAATATGCTCGAGTACACACCAGGAAATTATAACATCAAAAGTTTCAGGTTCAAAATTATACTCCTGAATATCTGCACAAATCTTATTATTGAGATACCTATTTCTGTCTAATTGCTTTTGAGAAATATCAATACCGGTAACGTTAAAATTTGATGGTATATTTAGTCTGGTTATCGATCCACATCCTGCTTCGAGTACTTCTACCTTCTCTTTTTTTGAAAAAGTCTCTTCGATTAGCTCATTTAAAGCTGTTATAAAATACTTGTCTTCCATATTGCTATTTAGATTTGTTTAAAATAACAAGTGCAGCAATCACTCCGGGTACCCAACCGGCAAGAGTGAGCAGAAAGACTATAACAACCGATCCACAACCACGATCAATTACAGAAAGTGGAGGGAAAATTATGGCAAGAATAACTCGAAAAAGTGACATGGTATTAGATTTAAAAAGTTAAATATCTTCAGGTTCGACCCAATCACCACCTTCTTTTATCAACTGAATTAATTTATCTACAGCCTGATCTTCAGGAATGTTCTTTTCAACACACAATTGTTTTTTATACAATGAGACCTGTTTTCTTCCGGCTCCGACATAACCATAATCTGCATCGGCCATCTCACCGGGTCCATTTACAATACAACCCATTATACCGATTTTCAAACCTTTAAGATGAGAGGTTTTCTCTTTAATTCTGGCAATTGTATTTTGAAGATTAAACAGAGTTCTACCGCAGCCCGGACAAGAAATATATTCAGTTTTTGTCATCCTTAGTCTGCTTGCCTGCAAAATCCCAAAAAGACAACTGACTACCGCAGGCTCATCCAATTGAGTAGCCCCGGCACAAATGCCATCACCAAATCCATCAAGCAGGAATGGCCCGAAATCCAGACTCAAACCAATTTGCATTCTATCGACAGAGTTATAGTCGTGAGTTGAAGTTAGAATAACCGGAAGCTTGCAGTCGTAATCAAGAAGCTTATGATACATTGCCCTGAATTCTCCGGTATTATTTTTATCTACACTTTCAAGTATCAGTACAAGATTGCTTTTATCTTTAACAGTCTCAAAAAGTGCTTCATTAAAGTCTGACAATGTGAGCCTTAAAAAGGCTGTATCTTTTAAAGAAGTTATATCCTGATTTTCAGGAGCATAAACATTAAAACTTTCGCCGGAGGCTGTATCTGTTATAGTGTCGTTTACCCACAAAAAATCGGCCTTGCTTCCCGAATGATTACCTTCAGCAACCTTATATATTACAACCGGAGGTTGATTTCCACCAATTTTTCCAACAGCGGCGGTTTCCCTTCTTTTATAGCTGAATGGATCAAAATCTGCAGATTTAGTTGCTTTTATCTCACCGTGATTTGTTCTTAGCTCTACCTCTTCTAGCAACATCCTTGCAACTGGTATTTCCAGCTCGGGGTCTTCACTAAGCGAAACTCTAATTGTATCACCAATGCCATCAACCAAAAGCGATCCGGTTCCAACTGCAGACTTAATTCTGCCATCTTCCCCGTCACCGGCCTCAGTAACTCCAAGATGTAGCGGAAACCGCATGCCCTCATCATTCATCCTTGCAACCAGCAGTCGCACAGTCTGAACCATAACCAGAGTATTAGATGCTTTTATTGAAATTACAACATCAAAGAAATTTTCATCAATACAAATACGGAGAAATTCCATACAAGACTCAACCATGCCTGCAGGGGTATCACCATATCTGCTCATTATACGATCAGAAAGCGATCCATGGTTTACACCGATTCTAATTGCACGTTTGTTGGTCTTACAAATATTTAAAAATGGAACAAAACGATCATGAATTTTTTGCAGTTCGAGCTTATACTCCTCTTCTGTATATTCGTAATGACTGAATGTCTTTACCGGGTCAACATAATTACCCGGATTTATTCTGACTTTTTCAACATGTAATGCTGCCTCGTCAGCAGCCTTTGGATTGAAATGAATGTCTGCTACCAGAGGTGTTGAAAAACCTTTTTCTGACAGCGACTTTCTGATATTCTCAAGATTTGCCGCTTCTCTTACACCTTGTGCAGTCAGGCGAACAATATCGGCACCGGCTTCTATTATTTTTATGCACTGATCAACACTACCATCAGTATCCATGGTAGATGTATTTGTCATAGACTGTACGAGCACCGGGGCATCCCCGCCCAATATTAGATTTCCTATATGGACGGGGTTAGTTTGCCTTCTGTTGTAATTGAACAAATCTTTACAGTAAGTCATTCAATTTGTTTTAAATTTATAATGTATTTTGCCAAGATCCTCGTTGGCCTTTACAATTTTCTTCTTCAGACTTTTTTTGTATTCTACCATCTTAGCAGCAAGTTCAGCATCACCGGTAGCCATCATTTGAAGAGCAAGAATCGCTGCATTAAGCGAACCGTTAATACCAACTGTTGCAACAGGAATACCCGGAGGCATCTGAACTATAGCCAACAAAGCATCGAGACCACTTAAACTTGCATTTATTGGCACTCCGATAACAGGTATTGTAGTTGATGCAGCAATAACACCGGGCAAATGAGCCGCCATGCCCGCAGCCGCAATGATCACTTTAATACCTCTGTCAGAAGCCCCTTTAGCAAAAGTTTCGACTTCTTCAGGAGTACGGTGAGCAGACAAAGCATTGATTTCAAATGGTATCTGCATATCGTCAAAAAACTCGGCAGCCTTCTTCATAACATCAAAGTCTGATGTACTGCCCATAATTATACTAACCAGTGGTTTCATATCAACCTTTTATAAATGCCTCATAAGCAGATGCATCCATAAGAGCATCCAACTCTGCAGGATTTGACATTTTAACTTTTATCATCCAGCCTGCTTCATACGGGCTTTCGTTGATAAGTTCAGGTTTACCTTCAAGCTCACTGTTTATCTCCAATACCTCTCCCGATACCGGCATAAATAAATCAGAAACCGCTTTTACAGCCTCAACAGTTCCAAAGACTGACTCTTTTTCGCGAGATTCGCCTACTGCAGGTAGTTCGATGAATACTATTTCACCAAGTTCAGACTGAGCATAGTCTGAAATGCCGATAATGGCTTCGTTACCTGATACTTTGACCCATTCGTGGTCTTTAGTGAATTTTAAATCATTTATTGCCATGATGCTTAATTTATGGGATTGAAAAATATATTGCACTTACTGATATAAATCCTAATGTAAAACCGGCAGCAACCTGTCCAAGAGTATGAGCTTTTAGGTAAACTCTGCTTGTAGCCTGCAAGCCTGCCAGTAAAAATAATGCTACAAAGAAATATGTTGGGTTTAGCCCCTGATTTATGCTAATTATAATTGATGCTGCAACAAGACAACCAAATGCTATAACATGAGCACTAATCTTCCATTTAAATGTAATTATAAATGCAAGTACAGTAGCAAATGCCGATCCGATAAAGAGTTTTACAACCATCCATGGCATCTGGTATCTTATTAACAATGCAATAGCACTAATACTGGTAATTAAAGAGATTATATAAGGAAAAACTCTTTCGCTTCTTACTGAAACATCAAGGTCAGAAATCTGCCCGGTTTTCTTTAAAAGAAACACACCTGTTGCAGGCAGCAAGGTCATATTTAGAAATATTAAACCGGTTACAAAAAGCTGATATTCTAATGGGTACATTTTGAATGTTCCAGCCTGAAATAATAATGCCATACCAAACACAGGTAACAACAGTGGATGAAGTATGGCCGAAACGATTCTAAAAAATGTACGCATATGTTTTTTATATTTCTCTCCTCAGTCTGGCTACCGGAATGCCCAGTTGATCGCGGTATTTAGCGATTGTTCTGCGAGCTATTACATAACCTTTTGCTGAAAGTATGGTTGATAATTGTTCGTCTGTTAATGGTTCACTTTTGTTTTCACTATCTACACTTTGCTGTAGTATGGTTTTTATTTCTAATGCCGAAACCTCTTCTCCGCTTTCGGTCTGCATTCCTTCAGTAAAAAAATACTTTAAAGGGAATATACCAAATTCAGTCTGTATGTACTTACTGTTGCTTACTCTTGATATTGTAGAAATATCATACCCGGTTCGTTCTGCAATATCTTTCAAAATCATCGGCTTTAGACTTTTTTCATCTCCTTCTCTGAAATAATCATACTGATAATCAACAATAGCCTGCATGGTACGCATTAAAGTTTCCTGCCTTTGTCTTACAGAATCTATAAACCATTTGGCCGAGTCAACCTTATCTTTTGCAAACTGAATAGCATCTCTGTTTTCTCTTGTCTGGTTTTTTACGTTTGCTTTATAATCGTTTACCATATCAAGATACTTTTTGCTGACATGCAGCTCGGGTATATTACTGTTATTCAGAGACAACGAAAGATAACCTTCATTATTCTCAAGAATAAAGTCGGGAGACACCTGCTTCATAGAGCTTTCGAAAGCTGACTCAAAGATACTTCCAGGTTTTGGATTTAGTTTAACTATTTCCTTTATAATTGTCTTGAGTTCATCCATATTTGAGTCCATCTTTTTAACAATAGACTCGTAATGCTTCATTGCAAAATCATCAAAACAATTAGTAAGCACTCTTATTGCTTTTTGAATAACAGGTGTTGAAGTTTTGCGCTTAAGTTGCAATAGCAGACATTCTTTTAAGTCTGCAGCAGCAACACCGGGAGGATCAAAATTTTTAATCAGTTCAATAAGTTCCTTTATTTTTCTCTCTTCAACTTCAAGACCAACAGTAAAAGACAAATCATCAGAAATGGAAATTGCATCACGACGCAAATATCCGTCTTCATCAATATTGCCAATAATGTACTCAGCTATTTTATTCTCGGTTTCGTCGAGTTCCTGAAGACTTAGCTGTTCCATCAAAAAGTCATTCAAAGAAGCATTAGATCCCGAAGGCATTCTTTCCCTGGTATATTCAGGCAAGCTGCCTTGTTGACTCCTTGTTTCATAATCAGGAATATCGTCATCTGCTGCGTACTCATCGAGAGTAAAGTCGTCATTACTACCTTCATCTCCAAAATCGTTGTCGTCATCTCTTTCGAGTTCGACAGACTCACCCAGTTCGAGAGCAGGATTTTCGTCGATTTCGTGCAAAATCCTCTCAGTCATCTCCAAAGATGGGATTTCCAACAGCTTTACCAACTGTATTTGTTGAGGTGAAAGCTTTTGCAATAACCTGTGTTGTTGAACCTGACGAATCATGATACAAATCTACAAAATCTTAGTACACGTTTTTCAATATCTGAAGCTGCTACCGCCAAAAAACTCTCTCAGTAATGATGTGGGTGGTATTTCCGGATCGGAAATCGTCACAAAATACTCTACAAAACGAAGCAACCTGTGAGCTTCTGCATATTCAGGACACTTCTGAGGCACTTGTCTTAAGACTGGCTCAACAAAACTCCTCAAAACCGAAAACTCAAAAATAAGTGCAGAATTAAACATGACATCTGCATTTTCCTGATATGGGAATATCCATTTTTCTTCTCCTGCTCTAACACTCTCCCATCTTGAAATAGTATCCCTTGCCGAATATCCTCTAAACCTGTAATCGCGTATTATTCTGCGCAACAGCCTGTTGTCTGTAGTTGGTATCCAGTTGTGATCGTCTAATGAAATAGATGTCAGTGCAGAGACATAAACTTTAAAAAGATACTCTGGTGAAATATCAGGCAGCAAATTTGGATTGAGAGCATGTATGCCCTCAAGAATCAAAATTGTTTGCTTTTCAAGCTTTAGCCTGTTTCCGTTATATTCTTTTTTACCGGTAGTAAAATTATATCTGGGTATTTCGACTTCATCCCCCTTTAACAACGCTTTTAGATGTTTATTAAATAGCTTTAAGTCAAGCGCATACAACGACTCGTAATCATAGTCACCCTTTTCATCAAGCGGGGTTTCTTCACGATTAAGAAAATAATCATCGAGAGAAATAGCTACCGGTTTCATACCAAGCACCATAAGCTGAATGGAAAGTCTTTTTGCCAATGTTGTTTTACCTGACGACGACGGCCCCGAAATCAAAACTATTTTTACACTGCCTTTATCTTGAATCTCGTCAGCAATTTTTGAAATCTTTTTTTCCTGCAAAGACTCTGAAATATTTATAAGGTTTGTCGAGTCTCCCTTTATACAAGCCAGATTAAGATCACCAACATTAGACAGCGACATTATCTTGTTCCACTTAAGATATTCATTAAAGACTCCCAGCATTTTTTCCTGAGGAACAATATCTTCAAGCACTTCAGGGTTATTTCTGGATGGTATCTGAAGTAAAAACCCTCCGAAATATGGTTTTACATCAAACAATTTTACAAATCCCGACGAAACCGCAAGTGCCCCATAAAAATAGTCCACATGCCAGCCCATCTTATAATATCCACTGTATATCGATCCTTTGGTTTCTAAAAGATCCACAATATCCTGACGCCCCCTTTCCCTGAACATTTCTATAACAACATCGGTTTCGTCTTCGATATATTCTATTGGATTGTCTGCTTTTACCAGCTCTTTCATCCTATCTCTCAGAGCATTAAGGTCATCTTCAGTTGCAGGTCTTCCGATTTCGAGCTCACAATAATAACCCTTGGAAACCGGATGTTCCAACCTGAATTTACCTTTTGGGAAAAGCTCGCTGACAGCTGCAGACAAAATAAAAGTTAATGTTCGGGTATATGCTCTCATACCAGAACTATGATTAATATTTATAAACTCAATCTGCTTCGGATTGTATAGTTCGTAATTAAGGCCTACTGTTTTATTGTTAACCCTTGCAGCTATTGCATTTGGCACAACTTCCTCAGCCATTTGATGATAAACTTCTCTCACACTTGTACCCATAGGAAACAATTCATGTTTATCCGTATTTATACAATGTATCCTCACTGTTTTTCCCATATCTGACATTAATTTTTGCCTCTAATTTACACTATTTTTATCTTTTCCGGCTTAAGTTTTAAGGTCAAAAAGACAAATAATCTGTTTTTTAAAAAAAATTAAATGCCCTGATTGTCATTTATCTATTTTATTCTGTTATTTTTGCCACACTTTTTGAATTACAATTATTAAAGATAAAAAAATGAAAAAACGCAGTATTCTAATTTTGTTAGTCGCGCTTGCAATGAGCGTGAATTTTGCATCTTGCAGTAAAGGTACAGGTGGAAAACTTTCTACTCCTATCGACAGTTTAAGTTATGCTTATGGTGTTGGTATGGGTTCAAGCCTACAACAAAACCTTTCACAGTTCCCTGCAGAACTTAACATCGATCTTTTCATGAAGGTTTTTGAAAAAGCTCTAAGAGCAGACACAGCAGATCTTGCTATCTCATCTGAAGAAGCTTACATGGTATTCCAACGTTGTCTTGCAACTGTACAGGCTGAAGCTGCAGAAAAGACAAAAGCAGAAAACAAAGACTTCCTTGAAAAGAATGGCAAAAAAGCAGGCGTTAAGACTACTGCTTCAGGCTTACAATACGAAGTTATCAAAGAAGGAACCGGTGCTAAACCAACAGATACAACAACTGTTAGCGTACACTACCATGGTACTTTAATGGATGGCACAGTATTTGACAGCTCTGTAGATCGTGGTACACCAGCAAGCTTCAAACTAAATCAGGTAATCAAAGGATGGACAGAAGGTATTCAATTAATGAGCGTAGGTTCAAAATACAAATTCTGGATTCCTTCAGATCTTGCATACGGTGATATGGGTAGCGGTGGCGTTATCAAACCAGGTGCATTATTGATTTTCGAAGTTGAATTGTTAGGACTTGGAGAAGCAGCACAACAATAATTTTTAAAAATATTGGGAAGAGGTTAGCAAAAATGATGCTAACCTCTTTTTTTTATGTCAAATTGTAAGTTATATTTGTATAAAAATTCAATATGGAAATGAATAACAATTATATCTCTGAGAAAATAGATAGTCTGGACAGACAGATTCTTGAGATAATTACCAAAAACGCAAGAGTTCCCTTTAAGGATGTTGCAGCTGTTTGTGGCGTTTCCAGGGCCGCTATACATCAAAGAGTACAACGCCTTATCGACATGGGCGTAATTACAGGTTCAGGTTACGTTATAAACCCTAAAACACTGGGTTACCAAACCTGCACCTATATTGGAGTAAAGCTGGAGAGAGGATCTATGTATAAAGATGTGATTCCTTATCTGGAAAAAATTCCTGAAATTATTGAATGTCATTTCTGTACAGGTCCGTACACAATACTCGTTAAGCTATATTGTCGTGACAATGAGCACCTGATGGAGCTACTAAACAGAAAACTTCAGGAAATAGACGGTGTTACCGCTACCGAAACTCTTATATCTCTTGAGCAAAGCATAAAGAGACACATTCCTGTTGAAAATCCTTAATTAGTCTTTCAGAGAATTTTCCACATATTCCTGGTCAAGTCTTAACTGGTTGACCAGGGATTCTACATCTGTAAAAAGAAATTCCTTCCTGAAGCGTTCTACAAATTCCAGCTTTAACACTTTGCCATAGAGGTTTCCCGAAAAACCTATAAGGTGAACTTCTATTATTAAATCAGAGTCTTTATGCAGAGTTGGGCGCCTGCCTATATCGAGCATACCCTTGTACCTCTTATCTCCGTAATATACCCATACAGCATAAACACCCATGGCAGGTATTATTTTGTTTTCATCATCTGGCTCAATATTGGCAGTCGGAAAACCAAGTGTACGACCTATTTGCTGACCACCAACCACTTTGCCTTTTAAACTGTAAGTATAACCAAGCATATCATTTGCTTCAGCCATACTTCCGGCAAGTATGGTTCTGCGAATTAAAGATGAGCTTACAGTAGCCTCATTGCTAAGTTCAGATTTCAGTATGGCTGAAATCTTATTACTCAAATCTTCCTTAAGCAGATAAGGCTTTGCTTTAATTACCTCAATACCTATTTCCTTACCATACTCAACGTATTGCTCAAAACCCTCACTCCTTTTATTCCCAAATCTATGATCGTAACCAATCACCAGACATGAAATATTAAACTCATCTTTGAGCACTTTTTGCATAAAGTCTTTAGCTCCCATTTGCGCCAGGTCTGCATCAAAAGTAATTGTCCTGACATAATCTACCTGAGATGCTTTAAGATATTCTTCCTTCTCATCTTTTGTGGTAA
>CAZFUO010000048.1:10691-12751 GCA_964522065.1 uncultured Bacteroidales bacterium
TCTTGGATGCGGCCAAAAACTAATTACCATTGACGGAAGCCCCTTGGCTTTTGCAACACTCCTGGTTTCGTCGATAAGAAATTTATGGCCGGTATGCAATCCGTCAAAAAAGCCCATGGTTGCCACACACTCATTCGGTCTGGTGAATTCTTCTGTGAAATCTTCGAACGGCGCAGGCTGATAAGTATGGATACCCAGCAATTCAGCCGTCTTGCAATTTGCAGGCCCGTCATCAACCAACAAAGTCTCTTCGGGCAATATCCCTGCATCTTTGAGTAAATACTCATAAATTTCCTTACCCGGCTTTGAATGCCCTATCTCGTATGATAAATAAAGCTTCTCAAAACAATCTTTTACAGGGAAACCGCTGTCATCAAACTCCTGCAATTTCTTGATGTGAATAGGGTTTGTATTACTTAAAAGGAATACACGGTATTTTTTTGCCAGTTCGTAAACCAGCTTCATTTTGTTGTAAGGAATATGCATTAAAAACGCAGCCCAAGCTTTGTCTATTTGCTCATCTTCAAGACTTACATTGAAAGTCTCTCTTATTTGCTGTCTGAATGTTGGCAAGTCAATCTCACCATTTTCAACTTTTCCGAAAGGTCCTTTATGACCGTAAGGAGTAAGATAATCTGCAACCTGAGGCAAACCCAGACGTGCAAAGCTATCCAGACATGCCTGTGGATCGAGATCTACTAATACCCCTCCGAAATCGAAAATTATATTTTTAATACCTCTAAGTCTGATCATATATATAATTAAATGCTCTTGTTTTGCATTTATAACTACAAATATACGAAGTTTTCAGCTTCAGGTCTTGCTCAATTCACAAAAAAGCAGTAATATTGCACCCGCTTTCAGACAGGACGTATGCTTTAGTGCAGAAGTTCTAAATGAAACGGGCCTATAGCTCAGTTGGTTAGTAGCACCTGACTCATAATCAGGGGGTCACAGGTTCAAGCCCTGTTGGGCCCACTCCCTAAAAACAAAAGACTTACGATGATGTCGTGAGTCTTTTGTCGTTTAAACTTGCCCCCCGACTCCTTTAAACTTTTCAATAAACGAGGCCAGCTTTTGAAAAACTCTCTGTTTTATTGTTAAATATTGTGGATTTAAAGGGCTCATTTTCGGCAATAGGGCATTAAGTTCCGTACCGTTTTCACTTGCAAATTCACGTTTTAAAGAGGCAGCAATATATCGTTTTGCAGCTTCTTCATTTAAATTTTCATCTGAAATTAATTCTAATGCTTCTGCTTTTTGTCTGCCTTGAGCGTATGTGAAAAAGGAATCTATAATAGTCGCTTTGTCTTTAATAGAATCAAGGTCTGTTTCATTAATAAAATCAACAATCAAGCTCTCTTTGGCTCTATTACCTATGCTTGCTCTAATAATACGACGAACTTCTTCAACTAGAGCGACTTTATCCTTCGTCTTTTTGTTGTGTTCAAAGATGAGTTCCAGAATGTAATCCAGGTTTATTTCCTGCGATTTAAGCAAGTCAATTTCAAAGACTACATCATCCCAATCAATTTTTGATTTTTCCGATTCTTCCCCACTTTTTTGACGTCTTAACCAGTCACGTATATCATTATAAGTGGAACGATAGTCCTGAACGGTTCGATCATTCAGTAATTCAATCTGTTGCATTGTGGCAATATCCTCATTTGTTACAAAATGAGTGTTTTTAAATACCTCTACAGCATCAGCATCGTGAATGTCTATTTGTTGCAGAGCTTTAAGATGAGTGAATTCATCGTAATTTTGTAAGATGTTTTCAACACGTAAGTACTCCCCAAAAAGTTTTACGAATGCCTTTTTGTCCTTTTCTGTTTCAATGGCATCCGGATCAGGAAATTTCTCATTCAACTCTTTTACTACTTCTACATAACCTCTGCGTGCTTCACCGGTGACAATATCTGTGAATCCATCTAAATATTCTTTGTAGCTCTTTTCAAGCACCACGTTCTTGGTATTGCTATCTCCGAAAATGGTTATGGCATCGACAGTTGCTTTTTCCAAATCACGGAACGTTACAATATTTCCAAAAGTTTTGGTCG
>CAZFUO010000049.1:0-12361 GCA_964522065.1 uncultured Bacteroidales bacterium
TGTCTTATGACAGGTTTGCATACTGGTCATTCAAGGATTAGAGGCAATATGTGTAGAACTGGTGGTATAACCGGTTCCCGTGAAGGTATGGGTATAGTGAGAAGGACAAACCTTCAGCCTGAAGATATTACAATTGGAAATGTATTAAAAGATAATGGTTATTATACTTGTCTGGTAAACAA
The DNA here is from genome assembly GCA_964522065.1 of uncultured Bacteroidales bacterium. GTDB lineage: Bacteria > Bacteroidota > Bacteroidia > Bacteroidales > UBA1402 > UBA8389. Next base: position 183 of record CAZFUO010000049.1, read on the forward strand.
GTGGCATCTGGATGGCTTTGATGAGAGTGCAGGCCCCTTAGACAGAGGTTTCGACGAATTTTATGGATGGCTTATTAACGAACCGAGAAGTCACAACTTTTATCCTGACGTTAGATGGCGAAACCGCGAGCGATATGAGATTCCGGCTAATAAAGATGGACAGCACGGCGATCACAATACAGACAGATCTACAGATGAGGCTATAGATTTTATTAAAAGAATGGCTTCAGGTGCTACATTGCAGGGTTGTAAAGATGCTACAGGTAAATTGATGCCAAAGCCATTTTTCTTGTATCTGGCATATAATGCTCCTCATGTACCTTTGGATGCAAAAGACAGAAAACTTTATGAAAACAGTGGTTTGCCTGTGACCGATCAGTCTTATGCTTCCCTGATTTCGCATATGGATGAAAATATTGGTAAGGTACTTGATGTTATTAAAGAATCCGGATTAGATGATAATACCATAATAATTTTTGCTTCAGACAATGGAGGGGCAAAAGCTGCAAATGTTGAAAAGCTAAAGTTAAATGGCGAGCTGAGAGGCTGGAAAGGTGAGTTATACGAAGGTGGTATAAGAGTGCCTGTTATTGTTAAGTGGCCGGGAGTTACAAAACCCGGAAGTATAAGTGATTACCCTGCATATTTCCCTGATTTTTTTGCTACTTTTTCAGAAATATCCGGGAGTAAAAAGATAAAAGGAGACGGTGAGAGTCTTGTTAAAGTTTTAAAGGGCAGAAAAGCAAACAAAAACCGCATGCTTTATTGGGAACAATATCCTTCGAAGGGTATAAGTCAGGCTGTAAGATATGGAAAGTGGAAAGGTATCAGGCTCAATAATAACCAACCCTGGATGCTCTATAATCTTGAAACTGACAAGTCTGAGACAACTAATATTGCGGGAAAACACCCTGAAATTATCAGAAAAATCGAAACATTTGCCAACTCTTCACATACTCAATCTGAATGTTGGCCGGTTGATTTATAAAAAAAGACTAACTTTGCGCCATCTTAATCAAACAGGATGTATCGCTATTTTCTCAGATTATCATACGACGGAACCTCTTATCATGGCTGGCAGATACAGCCTAATGGTATTTCTGTTCAGGAAAAAATGACAACGGTTATGCAACAGTTGTTTGGTAATCAATTACAGCTAACAGGTGCAGGCAGAACAGACTCAGGTGTACATGCAGAAATGATGTACGCCCACTTTGATGTGGAAAATAAGATAGAGGACACATTGAAGATGGCTGAAAAATTAAATTATATGATGCCAAGAGATATAGCTGTTCAGCAACTTGTTGCGGTAAAGCAGGATGCACATGCCCGTTTTGATGCGGTTTCGAGGATGTATGAATACAGGATGTCAAACATAAAAAATCCTTTTAACAGATATTTTACAAGTCATTATCATGGCAGACTGGATATTGATGCAATGAATAAAGCTGCAGATATCCTGTTTGAGTATTCAGATTTTACAAGTTTTAGTAAGCTACATACTGACGTAAAAACGAACAACTGTAAAATCATGAAAGCTTTTTGGGAAGAAAGAGGGAATATTCTGGTTTTTACAATTAAGGCAGATCGTTTTTTGAGAAATATGGTCAGGGCAATTGTGGGTACTTTAATTGATGTCGGAAAAGGTAAAATTGATTCTGATGATTTCAGAAAAATAATTGAAGCAAAAAACAGATGTTCAGCCGGAACCTCTGTTGAAGCTAAGGGATTATTTCTGACTGAGATAGTCTATCCCGAAAATATATATTTACAGGTATTTTAATAAAATTGTATGTGGTTAATATTAGCTTTTGCTTCAGCTCTTTTTCTGGGGCTTTATGATGTGAACAAAAAACTGGGATTGCGTAATAATGCTGTTTTACCTGTCCTTTTTCTGAATACTGTTTTTTGCAGTTTGTTTTTTTTGCCAACATTGTTGTTATCAAGATTCGCTCCCGAAACCATTAAAGGCAGTATCTTTTATGTGTCTCAGGTTGACTGGAGCACACATGGATTTATAATACTCAAATCAATAATAGTTCTGATTTCATGGGGCTCTGCTTATGTTGCTATAAAAAATCTTCCTATTACACTTGTCGGGCCTATTAAAGCGTTGCAACCATCTGTTGTTTTACTTGGAGCGTTAATTGTTTTTAGAGAACAGTTAAATCTCTGGCAGTGGCTTGGAGTGATGGTGGCACTGGTTTGTTTTTTTCTGTATGCACTTGCAGGAAAAAAAGAAGGAGTATCGTTCAGAACCAATAAATGGGTATGGTTTTTATTTCTCGCGGTTTTCTCTGGAGCAATAAGCGGACTTTATGACAAATATCTGATGAGAGAATTTGATAGAATGGCTGTACAGGTATGGTACACAATATATCAAATATTTTTAATGCTTCCTGTATTGTTGATATTCTGGTACCCCAAAAGAAATTCGGAAGCAAAATTTCAGTTCAGATGGTCTATAATCGGAATAGCTTTCTTTTTATGTTTGTCTGATTTTCTATACTTTTACGCGCTGAGTATTCCTGAATCTATGATTTCTGTGGTTTCGGTTATAAGGAGGTCTGGTATTATTGTTTCATTTTTGGCAGGAGGACTATATTTCAGAGAGAAAAACATCAGAATAAAAGGATTAATCTTAATCGGAGTTTTGTTTGGAATGTTCCTTTTATATATAGGCTCTGTAAAATAATAAAGTTATGAAAAAGTTGTTGCTGTTTTTATTACTTATACTTTCTCAGTTGACAACAGTTGTTGCTCAATCGGTTGATTTTTATTTTATAAAGATGCCTCTCGATTTGCTTCCCGATCTTCCTGTAAATTCGAGAAAAGATCTTGTTGATTTTTATAAAAATGAAAGAACCTCTGTTATGCCTTCAGCTTTTGGTGGTGAAATGACGGTTAAGGAAATGAGTAGCAGTTATCTGTATTTGCAAACATCTTCGGTTACAAGTTTGCAAATGAAATTACTACCTCTTAATGACAGTTTGAATATTATATCTTTAATTTTTACTTCTTCTGCTCCACTAAAACATAGTGTAATAAAGTTTTTTGATACTGACTGGAAAGTGATTGATAGTATAAAACCGCCAAAAGCAGATGTGTTAGATTTTTTTGATAAGACATCTGCCGGAAGTGAACTATCTGTGAAGTTTAAAAATAAAGTTATCAGAAACTTTATTGAGTTTTCTTTCGATAAAGATTCTGACGATCTTATACTTACAAATTCAGTAAAAGAAGATTTACAGGGAGAGTTTCTTCCTGAATTTGACCCTTTTCTGAAAAAGAGTATTAGGCTGAAATGGCAGAAAGGTAAATTCTGATTTATTTTTCAACTCTTAGTATTGCACCGGTTTTTGGACAAATAGAAATAGCAGAATATTTGTCTGAAGGCAGAGTTAACACTTTGCCAAATTGTGCAACAACTGTAGCCTTGTCAAGATATATATTATTGTTTCCTTCTGTCAATCTGATGTTTGCTTTTCCGGGTATTCTGTAATAAAGAGCATTAACCTCTTCAGCTTTTGGTTTTTCAGGAATATTCAAATCGTTAATGGCTGAAATACTCAGGTTGACAGGAGCTCCTGATAAATCAGATTTGTCAACTATACCGTTAGCTTGTGAAAATCTGAAAAGGATTGTCTGTAAATTATCATCGGGAGTTACGTTGAAGGTTTTGGTTTCGTATGTTGTGGTTTTTTTACCGGTAAAAAGTTCGGTATAATACTTTTCCATACGGTTCAATTCGCTTAATACCAGCTCGTAAGACCTGCCGTCTGAAGGAGCTTTATCCACATCCTGTGTTAAAAGATTGAGTCTGGTTTCTCTGATGTTAAAGAGTTCATTGGCAGCAAGTTCGGCTATCTTGGCAACGGAAGTTGACTGCTGCATTTCTTTGGTAATTATTGAAGCTTCCATCGAGAAATAATCGGGTACTGAAGTTGAACGGATAGCCGGTCTGGTTACAGAATTATTATTTGTTTCAACATAGGGGGTTCCGTTTATAGAAGCCAGAAAACCATCTTTTGTCAATTCAATAGAATTTTGCTCTTTACCTTTCTTAGTGTTTAAAATATAATAAGAGTGTTTGCTGTCTGCAACGGCTCTTTGAAAAAGCTTAACATCTTCAATTTCGTGAACGGTTTTTTCAGCCTGACAAACATCAGTCAAACCAAGATATCGTTCGGCATATTGAAAGTACTTTCCCGGCACCTCTTTAGTTACCTTTGTTTTTACCTCAATTATTAGTTCGGTCTTTGGCAAAGTGTACAATGTGCCCCCCAAACCTTTTTGATTTTGATTTGCAGGTATAGTAACAAGTTGTGAAAAGCCACACAGGCTTACAAATAAACATGATGCAATAAAGACGATTCGTTTCATAATTTACGTAATGTGTTGAATGCCAAACCCAGATATTCGACAATATCACCTGCAGCCAAGCTTTCTTGTGATTGATTATTTAATGCAAGATCTCCGCTTAATCCATGCAGATATACTGCAAGTAAACAGGCATCAACGATTTTATAACCTTGTGCCAGCAAAGATAATAAAATTCCGGTCAAAACATCTCCACTACCACCTGTTGCCATGCCCGGATTGCCTGTGCTGTTAAAAAAACATTTTCCCTCAGGCGTTATTACAGAGGTATATGCACCTTTCAGAATAACAAAAACAGAGTTATTTTTTGCAAATTCAACAGCATCTGCCAGCCTTTCGAAAGAATTTAAAAATTTCTTACCTCTTAGCCTGTCATATTCACCCGGATGAGGAGTTAAAATTGCATTTGAGGACATACATGCCAGTAACGTTTTATCTTCTGCAATCATGTTTATAGCATCAGCATCAAGCACAATATTATTTCTACCCGTTAACAGTAATTTTTTTAGTGATTCGGTTTTGTTTTGACTTTTCCCAAGTCCGGGACCAACAGCAATAGCATTCCATTTTACAGCATCATCATTACTATAAAAGCAGTCGTTAGAATATGTCTCAACTATAGCTTCATTTACAGAAGTCTGCAAAATATTATATAACTCTTCGGGGACCCGCGAATATACAAGCCCTGCACCACCTCTTACAGCAGCCTTACTAGCCAGAATTGCTGCTCCGGCCATACCCTTGCATCCTGCTATTAAAAGACATTTACCATAACTGCCTTTATGAGAAAATTTTGGTCTTACCTTTAGAAGTACTGACAAATCTTCGCCCTGAACAAACTCGAAATCTGTTGGCATGCTTTTGATAATGTCTCTATCAAGCCCGATGTCCACAATTTTCCAGTCCTTTATAAATGCTTCATTTTCCTGAAGCATAAAACATAGCTTAGGCATTTGAAGTGTTAATACCAAGTCGGCCCTAACAATAGAAGCAGGATTGTTTGTGCTATTATCTTCACCAAACAATCCAGATGGAATATCTATGGAAATTTTATAGCTTTCAGATTTATTTATCCACGAAACCACTTTTTGATAATCGCCTTGCAAAGGCCTGTTTAGTCCCGAACCAAACAATCCGTCAATTATATAATCTGTTTTTGGTAAAGCGCTAATTTGATTATAATCAGAAAGAATAATTGTATTCTCCGGATAAGCAGAGATTAATTTATTTAATTCATAAGTTGCATCTTCCGACCTTTTGTCTGAAAAATCACACACAATTGTTTTTACTCTGTAACCATTTTGCATTAAAATGCCCGATAGCGCAATAGCATCACCTCCATTATTACCAGGGCCGCAAAATACCTGAATACTCTTTTTATTATCAATCAGGTCAATCAGGCTATTATACAAAGCTTCAGCCGCTCTTTCCATTAATTGGACAGAAGTAATATTTTGAACCTCAATTGTGCCTGCATCAATATACTTTATCAAACCCGTATTAAATATCTTCATTTTACAAAGGGCATTTTAAAAACAGACCTGCAATTTTTAAATCCATTTTCTATGACTTTATTAAAGTAATCAGATTCATCTTTTAAATCTGAAGGCCTTTCGCATTCCCACAATTCAGTTAATGGATTTTTGTTAATTATCCTTTTAAATAAATCTCCTGCAGATGGTTGAGCGGTTAGTTTGGAATATTCCTCGTATGTAAGATCAATAAACGCCACATTCAGATTAATACCACGTCTGTCCAGAAGATATCCACCATTTAAAACTAAAGGGTTTGCATACTCTCCATTGTAATAAATGTCTGATTTCGAGGGGTAACCAACAACCGCTGTTTTCTCACTGTTAAGCATTACAGGCACGTTTTTATTGTAATCTCCGGAAGTTTTGTAAACAATAGCTTTTGGCAAAGCGTAAACATTAGCACTGCTTGCGGTTTCTCCAGACTTACACGAAACCGCAAATGCCAAAGTCAAAATAATTGATGCAATAATTACAGGCCGTTTCATATCTGTATTTTTATTTATGATAGCAAACTTAGAAATAAATAATGGACTATAAAATTGGTTTTTAATATTTTTTGTACCTTCGCAGCCGATTGTAAATAGCAAATAAATGTGCTGACTGTATGGGAATTATTAAGGTAAAAGATAAAGAATTTCGTTTGATGTTGTCAAAAGAAGTTATCAGCGATGCTATAAAGGCTGCAGCTGATAAGATTAATAATGACCTGAAGGGCGAAGAACCACTTTTTCTGGCTGTTTTGAACGGATCTTTTATGTTTGCATCAGATTTGATGAAAAACATTAATATAAATAGCCAGATTAGTTTTGTGAAACTTGCCTCTTATGAAGGTATGGCAAGTGGGGGTAAGGTTCGTGAGGTTTTCGGACTATCTGAAAACATTGAAGGAAGAACAATTGTGATAGTTGAAGATATTGTAGACTCAGGCAGAACAATGAAAATGCTCTTAGAGTCGCTCAATACAAGAAATCCTGCTAAAATATTAATAGCAACTTTCTTATTTAAGCCTGCAGCTTTGGTTTGTGATATCAAGCCAGATTATGTAGCAATAGAAATACCGGACGAGTTCGTTGTAGGTTTCGGACTTGATTATGACGGTTTAGGAAGAAATCTTCCAGAGGTTTATACATTGGTTAAATAGAGGTATTCAATAAATTTTTTATATTAATGGATTGTAATGTGGTTATTTTTGGTGCCCCCGGATCAGGTAAGGGGACACAAAGTGCTATGATTGCCGAAAAGTATGGTTTAAAGCATTTATCGACAGGCGATCTTCTCAGAGCAGAAATTGAGAGTAATTCAGAACTTGGTAAACTTGCCGATTCTTACATAAGCAAAGGCAATCTTGTACCAGACGAACTGATTATTTCTGTGCTTGCTGCAGTGCTCGACAATGAAAGTCCGGATGCCGGATTTATTTTTGACGGTTTTCCAAGAACAACCGAACAGGCAAAAGCGCTTAAAGTAATGCTTGGCGAAAGAAATAAAAATATTTCTGTAGTACTCGATCTCACTGTCGAAGAAGAAGAATTAATTAAAAGACTTTTGAACAGAGGATTGACCTCAGGACGTTCAGATGATAATTACGAAACCATTCAACACAGAATCAGAGTCTATAATGAAAAGACTGCTCCTGTAAAAGACTACTATAATAAGGAAGGTCTTGCTCAGGAAATTCATGGAATGGGCGAATTGAAAGATATTTTTGGAAGAATCTGCGAAAAAATTGATACTTTTATAAAATAATTCAGGTATCAATTTTTTAAAATAATATATGGCCGAAAGTAATTTTGTTGATTATGTAAAGATATATTGCCGTTCAGGCAATGGTGGGAGAGGCTCAACTCATTACCATAGGGAAAAATATATTGCAAAAGGTGGTCCAGACGGTGGAGACGGTGGCAGGGGCGGACACGTTATATTACGTGCAAGGTCTAATTACTGGACACTTATACACCTTCGTTATGCCCGTCACGTTTTTGCTGAGCATGGTGCAAGTGGTAGTGGTGCAAGAAGTACAGGTAAGTCTGGTTCTGATATTTATATTGATGTTCCGGTTGGTACTGTTGCTTATGATGCCGAAACCGGTGAGTTTCTTTGTGATGTAAACGAGGATGGACAAGAAGTGGTGCTTCTGAAAGGTGGCAGAGGCGGACTGGGAAACTGGAATTTCCGTACTGCGACAAATCAGACTCCACGCTTTTCACAACCTGGTGAACCGCTTGAAGAAAAAACCGTAATTCTTGAACTAAAACTTCTTGCTGACGTCGGTTTAGTCGGATTCCCCAATGCAGGTAAATCTACTTTGCTTTCTGTGGTTTCGGCAGCTAAGCCAAAAATTGCAGATTATCCTTTTACCACTTTAGAGCCAAATCTTGGTATTGTTGCTTACAGAGATGATAAGTCTTTTGTTATGGCCGATATACCCGGGATTATTGAAGGTGCTGCTGAAGGTAAGGGTATAGGTTTGAGGTTTTTAAGACATATTGAAAGAAATGCTGTGCTTCTGTTTTTGGTACCTGCCGATAGTGCTGATATCAAATCTGAGTATGAAATATTGCTAAATGAACTTGGCAAGTACAATCCTGAATTGCTCGATAAGCAGAGAATTCTGGCAATAAGCAAGTCTGATATGCTTGACAAGGAGTTGATATCTGAGATAAAGCAGTCTTTGCCCGATGTTCCTTATGTATTTATTTCATCAGTAACCGGTACTGGTTTAATGGAATTAAAAGACAAGCTTTGGGCTGTGCTTAATGATGAGAATAATCGTGTATCAACTTTAACACACAGGCCTATAAGCGTTGTTAAGTCTGATGAGGTTATTGACGAAGATATTGACGAAGAAGAATTTGAATCAGATAATGTGGATGATTCAGATGAAGACTTTTTCGAAGATGAAAAATGACGAAAAACAAAAAATAAAAGACTCTCTCGATAAATGGACGTCAATAATTAATTCGCAATCATTTATTGAGAGAGACCCTGTTCAATTTCCCAGAAAATATACTCTTAGACAAGATATTGAAATAGTGTCTGTATTGGTTTCGACAATTTCATGGGGAAACCGTAAAATGATACTAAATTCAGCCCAAAAAATGTTATCCATTATGGGTAACAGTCCCTATGACTATGTAATGTCAAAAGGCTATCTAAGTCTAGGCACTAAAAATATCCACAGAACATTTTTTGAGAACGACTTAAAATATATTTGTACAGGTTTAAATAAGATATTTGAAAACAATACCAGCCTGGAAAATATTTTTTCTGAATCCGCTGATTTATGGCAGGGTATCAGTAATTTCAGAAGTTTGATAGTTGATGCCAATAGTGGATTGCAAACAAGGCATATCTCAAACCCTGAAGCCAACTCTGCTTGTAAAAGAATTCATATGGCCTTAAGATGGCTTGTTAGAAATGATGGTCTTGTAGATTTGGGCATTTGGCATAAAATAAACCCATCACAATTATTTATTCCTCTTGATGTACATGTAGGCAGAATTGCCCGTGATTTTAAACTACTCGAAAGAAATCAGAACGACAGAAAGTCTGTCGAAATACTTACTTCACAATTACGTGAGTTTTGCCCCGAAGATCCTGTAAAATATGACTTTGCTTTGTTCGGAATCGGAGAACAAGGACTGTCAATATTGTAGGGGAATACGTATTCTTTTGTAGGGATTCCCCTACAAGATCAATAACGTGTTGATTATTAGTATTATAAATTGATATTAATAGGCTACTATTGTGAAATAGTTGTGTATATTTTTAATCTATGATTAAATTTTAACAGTTATTTAATTACTTTTGCTCTGTTAGTATAACTTCTACAACCAAACTCCATTATTATGAAAAATGTAAGAAAGAATTTAACCTTATCCTTATTACTTGTTTTTTTGCTTATTGGAGGCAAATTAACAATTGAAGCGCAGTCTGTACTCAGCGCAGGAGATATAGCATTTCTTGGTTTATATACAGGAGGAAGTGCTGGAAACGGTGATGCATTCACATTTATTACACTTAAAGAATTATCTCCAGGTACAATAATCTATTTTACAGATGAAGGGTGGAACAATGGAGCTTGGGGTGGTTCTCCTTCTGAAGGTCATTTCACATGGTCACCTCCTGCAGGTGGTACACCTATAGGTACAATAGTCACAATAACCGGAGGGGCAAATCAGTCAGTACCCGGAACTCCGTCAGTAGGAACCTGCTCATCATCCTTTTTATCTGGAACAACATGGCATTTCCCAACTGGTGAAGAAATAATAGCTTATCAAAGTACATCTGGTGCCCGACCAGCATCACCTACTTTTATTGCAGGAATGTTGGTGTATTATAATAGCAATTTTTATAATTCCTCAACTAAATGGTGTACCAGCATTCCTGACGGTTACACAGAATTAGCTTCAACTCTACCCAATGGACTAATAAATGGCACAAATAGTATTTCAGTGTGTAATAGTAGTTATCCCACTACTGCAAGAAACTGCAGATATAATGGTTTGTTAGCTGGTACAGCAAGCACTGTAAGGGCTTTAATAAACAATGACGCCAACTGGACTAGATCTAGCACAAATCCATTTGATATTACTTCTTCTGCATTTTCTTCTCCAGCAGTTACTGCAGATCCTTTAGCTCCATCAGCAACAACCAATGCAGCAACTAGTGTTACTACATCAGGTGCTATGTTAAATGGTAACATTAATGCGAATGGATCATCAACAACAGTTACATTTGAGTATGGATTGACTGCCAGCTATGGTTTAACTGTTACCGCAACACAAAGTCCGGTATCAGGCAGTGTTTCAACCGCAGTTAGTAAAGCATTAACCGGTTTATCGTCAAATACAACTTATCATTACAGAGTTAAATGTACTAATGCAGGTGGTACTACTTATGGTACAGATCAGACATTTACTACTTTATCAGCAGCTCCTACTGCTGAAGTTCCTTCAGGTACAGGGACAAGTAGTGATCCTTATCTTATAAGCAACTTGTATGAACTTTATTGGATTGCAGAACAAATTAGTCTGAATGTATCTAATGGAGAATATTTTATTGGAAAGTATTTTAAACAGACTGCTAATATCGACGCTTCAGCTACATCAACCTGGTTTGGAGGTAAGGGGTGGTTACCAATTGGTTATTTTGACGAAGCGACAAATAACTATGAAGATTTCGGTGGTAATTATGATGGGCAAGGTTTTACGGTCTCGAACATATATATAAATCGTCCTACAGAAACAAATGCAGGTTTATTTGGTTCTGTCACTAATGGTGTAGTGAGAAATCTGGGTGTAACAAATCTGTCTATTCAGGCAAATAATCAAACAGGTGGATTGATTGGTTATTTATATGGTACAAATACAATAGAAAATTGTTATACAACAGGAACAATCTCTTGTTCAGGGGAATATGTTGCCGGTCTTGTCGGTTTTAATGATGGAACTAATACTATTAATTCATGTTATTCAGAGTGCAATGTAACTGGCGCATCCTATGTTGCAGGTATTTATTCACAATGCTCTTCACCGGGATCTGTTACATCAAACTGTCATTCTTCAGGCACAATCACTTCTACAGCTTTAAATGGTACTGCAGGTGGATTAATTGCTTATGCATATGGAACAGTTAGAAATTGTTATTCATCAGCTAATGTAGTTAGTTCTAATGGTTATTGCGGAGGATTAATACAGATTAATTACAGTAATGTAAGCAATTGTTACGCAACGGGTTCAGTAAATGGAAAAACATATTCCGGAGGATTTGTTGGAACCAATGGCGATAGTTATACTATAACTGATTGTTATTCAACAGGATCGGTTACTGCATCGAATTCTTCAGGTACAAGTATTGGTGGTTTCGCCGGTGTAAATATTGGAACAATAACAAATTGTTATACAACGAGTAGTGTTAATAGTGTTGCTGCAAATACAGGAGGTTTTGTTGGTGATAACTTTATTAGCGTTAAATCAGTTGTTAATAACAGTTTCTGGAACTCAGATGTATATACTAATGGTTTTGGCAGAAATGCCGGTGTTTTTTCTGCTCTTGGTAAAACCACATCCCAGATGAAAACTACATCAACTTTCACTACTCCAGGCTGGGATTTTAGTGGCGAAACCACAAATGGAACTAATGATTACTGGGGCAGAGCAGACGATAAAAATAGTGGCTATCCTTTTTTAAAATGGCAATATCCTTCAGCTCCTGAAATTAATATCACTGGTAATAATATAACCATTGCCGATGGCGATGCAA
>CAZFUO010000050.1:0-12047 GCA_964522065.1 uncultured Bacteroidales bacterium
TGGTACATCAAAAGTTAAATCAGCAGATGAAATCCAAAAGGCAATACAGCTGGCTTTCAACGAAGGTGATGAAGTAATTGCTGAGTCTTTTTTAGATGGAACCGAGGTTACATGTGGCTGTTACAAAACCAGTAAGACAACCAGGGTTTTACCGGTTACAGAAGTCGTCAGTAAAAATGAATTTTTCGATTACGAAGCAAAATATCAGGGGCAGGTTGAAGAAATTACACCTGCAAGAATTTCTGATGAGCTGAGAGATAAAATTCAGGGCATAACATCGGTTATATATGATATATTAGATTGCAAAGGTATTATTCGTGCAGATTACATAATAACAAAAAAAGGTATATCTTTACTGGAGGTTAACACTACACCGGGAATGACTGTAACAAGTTTCATTCCTCAGCAGGTTGCTGCTGCCGGTTTGAATATGGGTGAAGTAATGGCCGAAATTATTGAGGATTCATTTATTCAGTAAATTTATTATTATGGAACCGATAAAGTATGAAGACATCCGTCCTTTCAGGGACGCTGAAGTACAGGACGTACTGAGTAATTTATTAGAAGATAAGCAATTTCTTTCTGTTTTGGCTGCGGTTTTACCGGGTGTGCCTTCGGAGGCCATTAAGGGTAAACTAAAAAATATAAAAAGTGTCAGCGACTTTCAAAGGAATTTCATTTATTCTTTAGTAGTTGACATTGCTAAAAAAACAGCGACATCGCTTGATCTTAGCGGTTTCAAATATCTGGACAAAAAATCTTCATATACATTTGTTTCAAATCACAGAGACATTATTCTGGATTCGGCTTTTTTAGATATTCTGCTTATAGACAAGGGTCTCGATACCTTTGAGGTGGCAATTGGAGACAATTTACTTATTCATCCCTGGATTAAAGATCTGGTAAGGCTTAATAAAAGCTTTATTGTAAAGCGCAATCTTCCTGTCAGACAACAACTGACCGCTTCTCTTGAGCTTTCTTCTTACATGCATTATACAATTAAAGAAAAAGGCCAGTCTATCTGGATTGCTCAGAGAGAGGGCAGGGCTAAAGATTCTGACGACCGTACACAGGAAAGTGTATTAAAAATGTTAAATCTTGGTGGAGCAGGTAGCGTTTTGGATAATCTTTCATCTATTCAGATAGTTCCGGTTTCTATTTCATACGAATATGACCCTTGCGATTATTTGAAAGCAAGAGAAATGCAGTTGAAACGTGATAATCCTGACTATGTAAAAACAGTACAGGACGACTTGCTTAACATGAAAACCGGCATAACAGGATTTAAAGGCAGAGTATTTTACAAGATAACACCTTGTATCTCTGACGAACTGGTAAAAATGGAGGTGGGTATGCACAAGAATGAATTGTTTGAAAAAATTGCTAATCTGATTGACCACAGGATACATGTTAATTATCATCTGTATCCGGGAAATTATGTGGCTGCAGATATGTTAGACGGACTGGAGCGTTTCTCAGACAGTTATTCTGCCAGAGAAAAGGAGAATTTTGCATCTTATCTGAAACAACAGCTAGATAAAATTGATCTGGCAGACAAGGATGAAGATTTTCTCAGAAAACGTATGCTTGAAATGTATGCAAATCCATTAAAAAATAAACTAAAAGCTGAAAAACGAATTTAATTATTTTTGATTATGAGAAATTTGCGTTTGTTATTGCCTGTATTATTCATCGGTTTTTTTGCTCAATCATGCCTTAACGATGATGACGAGCCACAGATTGATTATTATGAGACAATGGCTATGGTTACATCTGATGGTGACAAACCATCATTTGAAACTGATTTTGGAATTAAATTAAACAGCTCAATGGTATTAAAGTCAGATACCGGAAAGCTTTTTAATGTTGGAGACAGGGTTTATTTGATTTTTTCTTATGACGATACAACACGTAACGCTAATAAAACATATCCGATAACAGTAAAGGAATACGGTCCTGTTACAGTTTCAGATTTTAAAACCGTACAACCTGATTCTGTTATACCATATTTTGATCAGATAATTTATCATGTTTATAAATATGATATAACCAAAAACTATTTTAATTCAATAATTTATACCTATCAGCCTTTGACAAGTATAAATTCATGTGAATTGGTAAGAGTTTTGAAAAACGAAACAAATACACCCGGATCAAATTTCCCGACTGTTAATTTCGAACTCAGACATAATGCATCGGCTGTAAACTATAGTTTCTACAAGCTAAGACTTAACAGCTATGATTTAACACCTTTGGCTGAAGAGTTTTCTTCTGCTGACTCTATTAAGATTAATTTGAAATGGAGCGAGTCAACAGGCTTGAATCAAACATATAACTTTATTTACAAACCTGTACCTGGAGATAATCTACTTAATGCGGGTATTAAAAGTATCTCAAAAACCAGGTTGAGCAAGATTAATCAATGAAACAGAATATTTTTGCTAAAATCTTAATTGTCATCTTATCGTGCACAATATTTTATTCGTGCACGATTGATGATTTTGATTCCGGCAATTATTATACATCAGCACTTTGTACTGTAAAGACTACGAATCAAACATTATGCCTTGAAAATGACGAAGGTATAACTTTGATTCCATATTATTCAGAAGATTTAAAGGGGTATAAAGATGGTGAAAGGGTTTTTGTAACATACAATTATGTCAAATCATCATCAACTACGACTCCTTCTACAACGTTATCTATAATGATTTACGACATTCAGTCTATACCAGTTATTGATATTCAGAAAAAAGAGGAATTAGCATATGCTGTAAACGATCCTGTTTGGTTGATATCAAAACCGTGGTATGGTGGTGGATTTATAAATATCGAATTCGATTTCAGACACAGTAGTCTCGATTTGCAACATACTGTTCATATGCTTTATGATAAAACAGAAACAGTAAATGGCAAAAAGGTGCTTTACCTTATTTTCGGTCATAATGCTAAAAACGACCCTAAAAGAACTAAATCTCCTGCTTTTGTATCTGTCAGAACAACAAACAGTAGTTATTTAAATCAGGTTGACAGTATTGTTATTTCAGTAAAAGAAGGTTATTCCTGGAAAGATTACGGTATAAAAGCAAACTAGTTTTAAAACAAACAAAGGCTTAAAAGTCGGTAGTTTGCTCATCTGACACATCATACTCTTCTTTGTTTCGCGGTTTATTTATATCGTTGTCTGCAACGAGTTTTTCAATAAACCCGCCTTTTATGACTATTCTCTGGTAATATGAAATTATCAAAGTTGTCATAGGTAATGCGAGTATCATACCGGCCATGCCAAAAAGTGACCCCCAGATAGACAGAGAAAGTAGTATAACAGCCGGGTTTAAGCCTGTAGCCTTACCCATAATTTTCGGAGTCAATATTACATCTTCAATTATTTGCACTATTCCGTATATTACCAACACCGAAGCCGCTACCAGTAAGAAGTTTTGATTGTACTCAGATGCTTTTATAGCTGCCAGCATTAGAGCAGGTATTATGGTTACTGTCTGCAGATATGGCACCATATTCATTAAGCCGGCAATTAATCCTAAAACTATTCCCAATGGAAGGTTTATTATGCTAAACCCGATAACAAACAAGATACTAACTATAAAGGCTATTAATGCCTGACCTCTGAAGTATTTATTCATGCCCACTTTTAAATCTTCACCTACCTGTAGCACGAATGGTCTGTAGTGCTTTGGTATTAGATCTATCCAGTTATTTGAAATGTACTCGTAGTCTTTTAATATAAAAATAAGGTATAGCAATACCATAAAAACCACGAATAAGCTCATAACAAAGCTTCCTGCACCCGATAAAATATTCCAAACCTGTGGCAAAACCGTTTTTGCTAACTGATCTAAATTTTTAAAGTCCAGCTCGGCAAGGTTGAAGTTATCCAGAAAAAGCTTAACACGTTCAAGCAAGACTGGTGGTATTTCAAAGCCTAGTTGGTTTTGAGCTATCATCTTACTTACAATTAAATATGCCTTCTGAACTTCCTCGACCACAGGAGGTATTAAAAAAAATAAAGCCAGAAATAAAAAACCAAAGACTGTAACTAATGTTGCGCATATAGCAAGTATCCTGTTTTTGAACTTTAACTTATACTGATAAAAACTCATTAATGGATACATAAGATATGCGATTAGCCATGCAAGAAGAAAGGGTAGTAGTACAGAGCTAAGCCTTCTGACTAATAAACCTGCACTTACCAAAATTATAAGCCCTATTACAATTCTGACTATTCTGTCGAGGGTGAATGGCTTTCTTGCTGTGTTGCTCATGTTTTTTTATATTGAATGATAACAAAAGTAATTACTTTTGTAAAAAAAAATGTAAGATGAAAAAAATATTATTGATTCTGTCAATTTTATTGCTTGCAGGTCTTTGCTACCCTATAAATCCGACTTCGGTTTTTTCAGGTAAGGATTACAAAAACTCATTAAACAGTTTGACTGTTTACGATTATGTAAAAAACAAGAAAATATACGATTTAAACGGTAGTGTTTCTGTACTGCCGGCTTCTGTTTTAAAACTTATTACTACAGCTACTGCTCTGGAGCTGCTTGGTCCTGACTACAAATTTCAAACAATTATTGGTTATAAGGGAAAGGTGTCAAATGGCATATTAGATGGAGATTTAGTGGTTTCGGCGGGAGGAGATCCTACTTTGGGATCCAGACATTTCAATGATGGTAAAGAATTGTTTTTAATTGAAATATGTAAAGCTGTTAAGTCGTTTGGTATTAATCAAATTAGAGGGCAGGTAGTTGTAGATGTTTCGATTTTTGACAACGAGCCGGTTTCACCTTTTTGGTTATGGGAAGATATTGGTAATTATTATGCTCCTGTCATAACCGGTATGTCTGTTTTTGATAATAGTTACACTCTTACTCTTAAGTCTGGTAAACCGGGGACAAGACCGGAGATAACCGGTGTTGATATGCCTGAGATAGATTTGACATTCGATAATTATCTGATTGCCGCAAATAATAATAAAGATAGTGCTTATATATATGGAGAGCCTTTCAATAGAAAAAGAGTATTGAGGGGCAGTATACCTGCCGGAAGAGAGTCTTTCACTATTAGAGGCGATATACCAGACCCGGCAGGATTGTTTTTAAAGCTACTTACCGGTAAATTAAAGGAGAACAACATTGTTGTTAGCGACGGTATTGTAACTCATAATAAAGTTGAGGGGACTAAAATAATTAAGACTCTGTCATCAAAGCCTTTAAGTGAGATAGTTAAGATTGCAAATAAAAAAAGTGATAATCTTTTTGCAGAATATTTGCTAAGGCATATTGCTTTAACAAAAGCAGTAGGAAATGCCTCTGCAAAAGAAGGAATAGCGGTTTTAAAAAGTTTTTGGCATTCAAAAGGTTTGGATACTTCTTCGTTGCAAATGGTTGACGGTAGTGGGCTATCACCTGTAAACAGGGTGTCTTCCGAATTTCTTACACAACTTTTAGTCTATATGGCTAAACATAGTAAATACTTTAAAGCTTTTGAACAATCCTTGCCTCTTGCCGGTATGGAAGGTTCGGTCTCTGGCTTTTTGAGTGAGTCTGAACTTAAAGGAAAACTAAGATTAAAAAGCGGGACTATGCAGGGGGTAACCTGTTATGCAGGTTACTATTATGAAAAAGGGCTTAAGTATGTTGTGGTTTTAATGTCAAATCATTTGTATTTGCCTAGAAATAAGGTTCGTAACGACTTTCAATATTTTTTGCAAACGCTGTGATTTTTTTATAATTTTGTGCTTAAATTCTTATACTAAATGTATCCCGAAAACAATCTTGAAAAAGAGTTCAACGAACTGAAATTGCTTATAGATGGTTTGGCAAAAGTAAGTGGTTTTCCTTCAGAATTATTAAGTCTGATAAAGACTAAAATTGATATGATAGAAAGTCTGTCTGTCTCTAACGATTCGTTAAGTCCTGTTTCTGATAAGGCTGAAGTTAAAACTGAAGAGGTGAAACCGCAAATCAATAATGACATTTTCAAACTGTTGACAATAAATGATAAATTTAGATTTCAAAGAGAGCTTTTCGGTAATAATCCTGACAGGATGTCTGAAGCATTCAGGCAATTAAATAGTTTTGAGAAACTTGAAGATGCATTATCTTATATTTGTAATGAATGCTTTGAAGTCAAAGAATCTGATTGTTTTACCGAGTTTTGTGGATTGATAGAAAACAGGTTTTCATAACTATGTCTAAACTTATAGTTGTCCCTACTCCGGTAGGTAATCTTGAAGATATAACACTCAGAGCATTAAATGTTCTTAAGAGTTGTGATATTATACTTGCAGAAGATACAAGGACAACCTCTCATCTTTTAAGGCATTTTGATATAAAAACGCCAATGCAGTCTCATCATAAATTTAATGAACATAAGACTGTAGAGCAAGTCTCTGCGAAAATATTATCAGGACTTACAATTGCACTGGTTTCAGATGCAGGCACTCCTTGCATTTCAGACCCTGGTTTTATGTTAGTCAGGCAATGTGTAAAAGATGGTGTTGAAGTAGAGTGTTTACCCGGAGCTACAGCTTTTGTACCAGCTCTGGTTGTAGCAGGTTTACCAAATGACAGATTTCATTTTGAAGGTTTTCTTCCCGTAAAAAAGGGCAGACAAACCCGTATAAAATATTTATCATCTCTTACTGAAACTTTTATACTTTATGAGTCTCCTTACAGAGTAGTCAAAACTCTTACACAGTTTAGCGAGTTTTGTGGAGAAGACAGATATGTAAGTGTATCAAGAGAAATTAGTAAAGTTTATGAACAGACAGTAAGAGGTAGTCTTAAAGATGTGATTTCCCATTTCCAACTGAACGAACCAAGAGGTGAATTTGTTATTATAATTTCCGGAACCAATTAATTTTTAGAATAATGAAAAAAGCATGTTTTTGTAACAAAAATTATGTTATCGTCAAGCCATTAATGGTATTGTTACTTAGTGTTACCTTTTTTGCATGCAATTATAAGTCTGATGCTTACAAGACTTTAGAGCAGGAAAAAGATTCTCTTTTGCTGGAAGAAAAGAAAAAGACTGCCGAACTAAAGCAAATGATGGCAGTTATGAATCTTATTGAAGAAAATTTTACAAAAATCAGAGAAGCTGAAAATTATGTGACTTTTCAGACAACGCAAGAGCAGATAACAGAAGATGGTGTTGATAGGATTGTACAGGATATTGAGTTAATCAGCAATACTCTGGCCGAAAATAAAAGTCAGATTGCTAATTTGAAAAAACAAATTGCCGGAAGCAAAACCGCATCTCTTGAAATGAAAAGACTAGTAGAGAGGCTTAATGCAAAAATTGACGATCACGCTAAAACCATAACATCTTTGCAGGAGCAACTAGCTCTTAAGGATATTAGAATACAGGAACTGGACAATCTTGTAATGTCCTTAAACGATACAGTTACAGTATTAAAAGTTAATGTTGCAGAGAAAGAGACAAAATTGGCAGCTCAGGATGAAAAGTTAAACAAAGTTTGGTTTGTCTTCGGAACCAGGAAAGAACTACGTGAGCAGGATATTTATACAAGAAACGGCCTGTTGGAAGAAGGTTTTAATAAAGATTATTTTCTTGAAGCCGACGCAAGAACTCTTAATGAAATTTCGCTTTATTCTAAAAAAGCCAAATTACTTACAAATCATCCTGAAAGTAGTTACGCATTTGAAAAGGTTGACGATTTTTTGGTCTTGCGGATTACAAATCCAGATAAATTCTGGGAAATTTCTCACTATTTGGTTATAGAAGTCGATTAAATATTTTAATTCGCTTTTTAAGCTTTTATTTTTTTTAGTGCATCATGTCAGATTTTTTACTGATTTGATGCACTTTTTTTATCTAAATACACTTTAAATAACCATTTTTCTATTGAAGACTGAAAATAAAATATTATTTATGTGTTAAACTTAAATCATATGTTGTATTTTTTTATGTGAATATGGAAATAATTTTGTGTGGCAACTATTTTTGTCTAATATAACATGCTTCTTGTAAATACCAGAATATCAGTACGCAAGCAGACTTTTGCGCTTGCGTCTAAATGAATATTTATTCATTAATTACTAAAGCATAGCATTTTTACTACACTTTTGTGAATTCCGATAAAGTCTTATGGAAAGTTAATTGATTTAAAAAAGTGTTTATATTTGTAAGCATAGTTAAGAAGCGTTAAATACTGTTTGGTATTTTCACTCCGTAAGATTTGTTAAAAACACAAATTTGCAGGGTGGGTTGCAAACAGTCAGTTTTTTTTGTTTTAGGGTTTCCCGTTTACAAAATGAATGCTATATGATGTTTTATAAATAAATTTATCGAGGATGAACAATTAAAAGTTTAATTATGAGAAAACTGACATTTTTATTAGTTTGCCTTTTTGTGGCGAGCATCGGTTTGGTAAATGCTCAATCAAGGACAGTGTCAGGGAAAGTTCTGTATGCTGACAGCGGTGAGCCAATAATCGGCGCTACTGTTATGGTAAAAGGAACTTCGACAGGTACTGCAACCGGATTGGATGGCGAGTTTACTGTCAATTTGCAGTCAAATGCAAATACCTTGACTTTTACATACATTGGTATGAAAACAATTGATGTTGAGGCTAAGAACAATATGGTTGTTAGAATGGAGCAGGATGCCATGCTTATTGATGAAGTAGTGGTAACTGCTATGGGTGTTTCAAGACAGAAAAAAGCCTTGGGATATGCTGCCTCTTCAGTTAATAACGCAGAACTTACACAATCACGTAGTTCTGATGTTATCAGTGCATTGAGTGGAAAGATAGCCGGTGTTCAGATTTCATCAACTTCTGGTGACCCTGGTTCTTCAAATTCAATCATTATCCGTGGTGTTTCGTCACTGGGTGGTTCAAATCAGCCATTATTTATCGTTGACGGAGTTCCCATGAACAACAGTGTTACAACTTCAGGTGACTGGTTGAACAATGGTTTTGACTATGGTAATGCTGCAAATATGGTTAACCCTGATGATGTTGAAACAATGACTATTCTAAAGGGTGCTGCTTCTACTGCACTTTACGGTAGCCGTGCCGCAAACGGTGTTATCCTTATTACTACAAAATCTGGTTCTAAAAATACTAAAGGACTTGGAGTTGAGTACAATGGAGGTTTGCAATTTGCTACAATACTGAGATTGCCACAATTCCAGAACGAATTTGGTATGGGTTGGGACGGTACACATACCATGATTGAAAATGGTAGCTGGGGTCCTAAATTTGATGGTTCGTTACAATTATGGGGTAATGTTTACAATCACAGCCAAAAACTAAAACCATTTCTTGCTCAGGAAAATAACCTGAAAGATTTCTTCGAAACCGGAGTAAGATATTCAAACAGTGTTTCTTTTAATAATGCTGATGATGATTCAGAATTTTTTGTTTCATTCTCACAGTTAAGCGATGATGGTTTGATACCTTCAAATGCTGATACATACGATAAGTACACTTTCTCTTTCAGAGGAAGTCAGCAAATTAAAAGTCTTAAATTCAGCACTTCTATCAACTATGCTGATCAGACAAATAACTTTGCACCTACAGGACAGGGTTTAACAACCATCAACTCTTTGTATCAGGTTGCAAGAGATATCAGTATCGTTAGTCTTGCAGATTTAAAAGATCCATTTAATACTTTAGACTATTTCTTTACACCTTATGGTATTACCAATCCATATTGGTTGATAGAAAATGTTGAAAATACTTTCAACCAAAGAAAATTATATGGAAAATTCCAGGTTGACTATGATTTCCTTACTCACTTTAAGGCAATTTACCGTGCTGGTTTAGATGTTTCTGATAACAGCAGTAAGCAAGGTACACCAAGAATAACAGGCACTCCGGGTACTCCTAATGAAGGTCAAATTGACCAGGATGGTTCTGTATCTGTTAATACAAGCAGAAGAATGGAAATTAACCAGGACTTCCTTGTTAATTACAATCAGGATTTTAACGATTTTAGTCTTACAGGTATGGTTGGTTTGAATGTTAATCAAAGAACTTACTCAAGCTTATCTGCTTCAGTAACAGGTCTTGATATCCCTACTTACTATAACTTAAGTAACTCAGGATCAACTCCTAGTGTTTCAGAATATCAGTCAATAAGAAGACTAATTGGTGTCTTTGGTGAAGTACAGGCTGCATACAAGAATTTCTTATTCCTTAATGTGTCTGCCCGTAATGACTGGTCATCAACTCTTCCTTTAGGAAATAATAGTTTCTTCTATCCGGGTACTACATTAAGTTACGTATTTACTGAACATCTTCCAACAAGTGTTAAAGATATTCTTTCTTTTGGTAAATTGCGTTTAGCTTATGGTAAGACTGGTAATGATGCAAATGTTTACATGATCGATCCTTATTATGCACAGAGTATTGTTAGTACCACATTCAGTAATAACTCTTTCCCATTAGGAGGTTTAAATGCTTTCTCTTTGGGTAATACATTAGGAAATAAGAGTTTAAGCCCTGAAATTACTACAGAGTACGAAATTGGTGCTAACATTGCTCTTTTCAATGGCAGAATCAATATTGATGCTGCATATTATGATAAGACTTCAGACAGACAGATTTTCAGTTTGAATATGGATCCTGCTGCAGGTTACACAAGGCAAAATATGAATCTTGGTGAAATCAGTAATAAGGGTGTTGAATTCCTTTTAGGAGTTAAACCTATTGATACTAAAGATTTGAAATGGGAAATCAACTGGAACTATACAAAGAATAATAATAAAATTGTTAGTCTTCCTGAAGAACTTGGTGGTGAAGCAAGTTTGGCCGGACTTTCAACAGGTTACCTAATTGCAAAAGTAGGTGAACCTATCGGTTTCAAAACTTATAAAGCAAAAACAGATCCTGATGGACGTATAATTGTAGATGGAGATGGTTTACCTCAGCAATCTGCAAAAATGGAGTATATTGGTAAAATGGACTATGATTATGAAATGGGTATTTCTAATAACTTCATTTATAAAGGTATCAGATTTGGTTTCGATATTGATATTCGTCAGGGTGGCTTGATGTATTCAAGAACAAAAGATATAAACTATTTTGTTGGTAATGCAATTCAAACAACTTACAATGATAGAAATCCGTTTATTATTCCTAATTCTGTTGTTGAAAATGCTGACGGTACATTCTCAGAAAATACAACTCCTATTAGTGTAGCAGATCAGGGTGAATTCTGGACAAAAGGTGGAGTTGATTATACTTCAGGTTTCTTTATTGACAAATCATATGTTAAGTTGCGCTCTGTAACTTTAGGATACGATATTCCTGTATCATTACTTAATAAAATTGATTTTATTAAGGGTGCAAGAATCAGTGCATATGGTAGTAATCTGTTATTGTGGACTCCTGTTGCTAACACCTTTATTGATCCTGAAGTATCTACTAACGGTAACGATTTGGAAGGTAAATTCGGTGAATTTTCAGCAAATCCTACTACAAGAAAATTCGGTTTCAACCTGATGTTAAAATTCTAAACAATAGCAAATATGAAAAAACTAATATATTTGATAGCGTCGGTCTGCATATTAAGCAGTTGCGATTCGTATTTGGATGTTAATAAAGATCCAAACTATCCTGGTGAGGTTCCAAATGCCTTGCTTATACCTTCTGCTGAAAACTTTATTTCTGCAAAGTTGGGTGAGCAAATCTATAACTTCGGAGGTTTCTTTGCACAGTATTGGGATCAGGCTGTTGAGGCTAACCAATATAATGATATTGCTGAGTATAATCATGCTTTTGAGATAGTAGGTGATGATCGGGGAGCTAAAAGAGTTTTAACTTGGTCGAGTAAAGTAACCACTTTAACTAACATAATATTAGATAATTATGCCAAGAAGGGCCTTGATTATTTAAAGAATACAAAAATATGGGTTTGTGATATTTGTGGTTTTGTTTTTATTGGAGATGTTCCACCAGAGGTTTGTCCTGTTTGTAAAGTTCCCAGTTTTAAAATATTGGAGGTAAAATAAATGACTAAAGAGCATGCTTATCGCAATGTAAAATTATG
>CAZFUO010000051.1:0-12025 GCA_964522065.1 uncultured Bacteroidales bacterium
TAGCAACTTTTACCTTTTCCTTCGAAACCACAGGCACTTCATCAAGCGCTTTCATGTATTTAGCCTCGTCAAAACCGAAAAGCGCTGCTTGCTTTCTGAAAAACTCCCTGTCAGGCTCATTAAATAAAAACTGCCCCGTAAATAAATTAGCAATATGCAAGCCCTTTATCTTAATCGGAACCGCAACATCAATAAGCCCGTTCATACATTCATAAAAATGGAACTTCTCACCATCCTTAATTTCGGCAGCGAGTATAGTATCACTAGCGTTACATCTTTTAGAGCATTCAGGATGTTTACGGTGAAACTCAGTACAAATAGGTCGCCAGCCTGAACGAGATAAAACATTACCCTCCAAATCTAATATTGCAGTCAAAAAGCCTGTAGTCCTGTAAAAGCCCTCCAGCAAATTATTAACCTTCTCAAAATCGACCAATTTCAGAATATCAATAGTCATCGGCAACAGTTTTTAAGTTAAAAAAGGCAAGTAACATCAAGAAAATCAAATGTTTTTCAACGTATTAAAAGTAATAATAAAAAATAGAAAACGACAAAATGATTTGTATTTTATTATTATATTTATGCATGTCAAAATTGCACCTTATACTAATACTTCAGGTCATACTGCTATTGACAGTAATACAGGCAGTAAAAGCTCAAAATGGCACAATAGAGTCACCGGTAAAGATTGGTGTCCTGACTGACAATTACCCATATTCATACACAGATAAAAATGGCAGGATAACCGGTTTTGCTTACGATGTTGTTGACAAAGTGATGACATCAATGAACATCAAAAACGAAAAAATTTACGGACCCACAGAAGAAATACTACAAATGTTTAAAGACGGCAAACTCGACCTGCTCCAGAGTTTTGCCAAATCAGCTGACAGAGATACCTTTACATCTTTTTCTGTACCTTATCTTATTATGACAGGACATATTTTCGTCTCAAAAAATATGCCCAAAATCAACAAGATGTCAGATTTAAAAGGATATAAAATACTGGTGCACGAAGGCAGCCTGGGTGAAACTGTTTTAAAAAAGGCCGGACTAGGTAATTCTATACAATATACAGAGTCTGTTGAAAAAGCATTTCAACTCATTAATGAAGGTAAAGGAGATGCCACACTAGCCTCACATCTTAGCGGTTTCTCACTTGTTAATCATCTGCAACTTAACAATGTCAGGGCTATAAAAATCCCGATAGAAGACTACAAAGTAGAATACAGTATAGCCGTAAAAAAAGGGAACCACGAATTACTTGGACAAGTCAATGAAGGTTTAGCTGTTTTGGTAAGAACAGGAGAATTTGAAAACCTATACCAAAAGTGGTTTGGATTTATTGAACCCGTTGGTTATACAGCAGAACAAATACTGCTTGCAATTGCATTCGGGCTTTTAATTGCACTGGCGGTTGCAGCCTGGAGTGCTATCAGAATATCAAAACAAGCTAATATGCTTAAGGAAAGCGAGTTAAAATATCATTCTATATACAATAATCTTGATATTGCAATATTCCTTACCCGCCCATCTGACGGTAAAATTCTTGCAGTTAACCCTTATGCCTGTAAAATGTTTAATGCCACAGAAGAGCAAATCTGCAATATGGGTTCAGAAGAAATGAACGAAACCGCAAATACCGAATACAAAAGACTTATTATTGAACGTGAGGAAAAAGGTGTTGCTATGGGTGAAATCAATCTGCACAGAGGAGATGGTTCAAAATTCCCGGCACATGTTTGTTCATCTACATTTGAAGACAAAAATGGAGAGCTGCTTGCTACAATTATTGTTCGCGACCTAACTGAAGAAAAAGAAATGATAAATCAGTTGATTACTGCCAAGAATAAAGCCGAAGAAAGTGATAAGCTAAAAACCGAATTTCTGCATAATATTTCTCATGAAATAAGGACTCCAATGAACTCAATTATCGGATTTTCTGAAATTATAAATCAGCCGGATATTACGCCCGAATCCAGGCAACAATTTACTGATATCATTATCCAAAACACTTACAAGTTGCTGGACTTTGTTAATGATATGATTTACATTTCAACAATTTTTACCGGCCAGCTTAAATCGAATAAAGATTTTGTAGATATTACAAAGCTACTAGACTCGCTCTATATACTATATACAACTCAAGCCGAAAACAAAAATCTGATACTAAACAAACCTGTTATCACAATTTTTGAAGATGTAAGGTTATTTTCAGACCCTGTAATGCTTAAAACCATTTTGTCAAAACTGCTCGATAATGCAGTAAAATTTACAAGCAAGGGTTCTGTTACATTTGGCTGTACTGTTTACGAAACCGAAGCCGTATTCTTTGTAGAAGACACAGGAGCAGGCATACAGCCTGAAAAACATGAACGTATATTTACTACATTCTACCAACACAGTCAAAATAACTTCGTAGAAGGCGCAGGCATGGGGCTACCCATTTGCAAAGGGCTGGTAGAACACCTCGGGGGCAGCATCAACTTCACATCTCAACCAGGTAAAGGTAGCCGGTTTTATTTTTCTATTCCACAGCAACATCCCATACATTAGCCATTCTTGATTTTCCATCAGGACCGGTTATTGTTAAAACGACAATATACTTGCCGGGTTTTTCGTATTTGTGAAATGGATTTTGTTCTTCAGAATATGTTTTATCACCAAAGTCCCAATGCCATTTGTTGACCACTCCCCTGCTTTCATCTTTAAAAGCAACCAGACGTCTCTTCTTATCCAAAACGACGTGGCTCCAGGCAGCCTCAAAATTCTTTTGATACTTTGCTTCAAGCGGCATTAAAGTAAATATGGTTCCAAGGCTGGAATTACCATACATCTTATGATGTTTTGACAAATTCCAGAAACCCTTTTTCTTTTCATCGTTTACATCATCATAATCAATAACAGCCCATGTCAGGCCAATCTTTTTATTGTCAAGTAACACAGATTCAACAGCCCTTTCAGGCCCTTCCTGACCTGCATAATCAAAAGGTGTAATCCAGAACTCAGCTATTAATTTTCCTGATTCACCCGCTTTGAAATTATAAGAATAAGCAATATTTGCGTAAGGCAATTTCTTAATCCATGGCTGACAACCCCAGGCCAGTGCCCAATCTTTACCCACAGCAGGAGTAAAAATATGGTAGTTCTGAGCATGTACACCATGATATTCAAAATACCTTGACCTCCAGTCAAGAGACTGATTTGGATGTTGTTCATCAATTAACGGACCACCAGACAAATCACCGTCAACAACAATTTCAAAAATATCATTATGCAGTCCCGGTAATGTAAAATCCCAATAATCATCATATGCCTCATATAAAAAGTAAAGACGATTAAGACCACTCACCCACGCAACTTTAACCTTTACATCAAGATTTTTAGGATCAGGAGCAGGGTATTTACCCGAATCATCCCAAAGTTGATCGGTTTTGACAGTAAACTCATCTGGAAAATCTTTCCAGTCATCTGTATTACCATCTATACGCGGAATCATATTTGCAGGAAACTGGTAAATTTTATATCCACGATCTTCCTGTGCAACAGTTAATTGCACACATAAGAGACAGAATAAAGCAGCAATCTTAATCTTATTACCTAAAATCATAGTATTAGATCATTTTTCAACCTCAAATATAACTGCAATTGTATTAAAATTTCTATTCAAAACATAAATTCAGTTACTTTATTCCACTATTTATAATTCTGAAATAATCAAACGCAACGTCAAAAGGCTCTGATGGCTTGGTTGTGTCCGAGTTAAAATAGAAGGTACTTTTAACATTCTGAGTCAAAACTCCATCGCAGGCAATAATTCCGGCTTTAATATCTTTCAGGGAAATATCAGCAGAACCCAGCTTATCAAACTTAATTCCATCTGTGGAGTAGTAAGCAGTGTAAAGACTACCGGTTTTTTCCAGTTTGAGATATAAATAATTACCACCGGTAACTTCTGTTTTTAAATTGAACGAAGCCATAGATTTTGCAATGCCATTTTCCTCAATCAACAAGTCTATAGTACCGGGCTGAGTTTCCAGACTACCATTAGGACGACCTGATCTTGTGGTTTTTGTAACAGCTCTAAGCATTAACTTCACAAAATTATCGTCATCCTCGTAAGCAATAATACCTGCATTTTCAGGTTGCGACGGATTTCTTGAACAAGTAAACTTAGTCTCAGCCACCCAATCATTGTTTGCACTCTGAAGCAAAACATTTCTGGCATTATTGCTGTTTTCAGAGATATCACCTGTTTCTGTGGTAATAGTCAATGCACCCGGTGTTTTAGTTAGGTTTTTAGTAGCCTGATTTTCACGCACCCAATTCCATTTATCACTAATGGAAGCCGAATTAAACTCATCAATTTCAGAAGCCACATCAAAATTAAAAACATAACTGTTTTTTTCGAATGTAACTTTGTCTATAAATTGTATTGTAGCTGTACCAGGTATAGAATTTGCCTGTTTAACTTCAACAGAAATATCTTTAGAAACCGCTTTAGCACCCAATACCGGTATCTTTGCAGCATCCTTCAACAAGAAACTATACGCCTTGGTTTCCTTTTTAAAGTTTGCCATATTCTTACCATTAATAGTAATGGCTTTAGGACTAAGATCAGGCATAACTTTCAAAGGATAACTACCAGATACAGAAACCCCATTTACAGTAACAGTAGCAAAAATCATCCCAACTCCTACACCATTAGCTGTTACCTTACCTGATGCATCAACACTAACCACTTTAGGATTATTGCTCTTATAAGTAACCTTTGTTTTTGACAAATCGCAGAAACTGTCATCAGAAAGAGAAGCGGTAACACTTGTCTGAACAGTATTTCCAGGCCTTAAAACAACATCATCACAAGAAGCAACAACAGTTTTAAGAATAGCATTATATGAACCCTGCATTTGAGCTTCAACCTGACCTTTTATATCTTTTGAAGATGCTCCGATTTCAAAAACATATTTCCCGTTGTCAAAAGCAATCCTGTTATTTTTTGAATCCCAAAACCACAAATCAGCACAATCTATATCAATAGAAACAGTCTTTGTCTGACCTTTAGGAATCGTTACGCGTTTAAAACCTCTCAGACGCTTAATAGGCCTATCCAAATTGGCCTGACTTTCAGGAGTTTTAACATAAACCTGCACAATTTCATCACCATCCATTTCTCCGGTATTAGTCACATCGACACTAACCGTAACTTTCTCATTTGGAGTCAGTATACTTTTACTAATTCCAAAATTACTGTATGCAAACGAAGTATACGATAAACCGTAACCAAACTCATAAGTAACATCTTTGTTGAAATACATATAAGTTCTTCCACTTTTACCTGCACCACTTCGCAAAGTATAATCGTTAAAATCAGGCAGATCCTGAACAGACTTATACCATGTAAAACTTGACTTTCCACCTGGATTAACATCACCAAAAAGTGTCTTAGCCATAGCTTCACCTTGAGCCTGCCCATTGTAACCGGTATAAATCATACCGCCAATGTTTGGATTGTTTTTAAAGTTTTCAGCTTCAACCATACCCATACCCTGAATTACTAAAATAGTATTAGGATTTACTGCCGAAACCGCTTTAATCAATTCATTCTGATTTCCGGGTAAAGTAAGTGCAAAACGATCAGATTCTTCCCTACCTGTTGACTGATCAGTACCTGCAAAAATCAAAACAACATCTGCAGAAGCCGCAAAATCCAGAGTTTCCTTATCAGTTGCAGGAACCTCTGCTTCACGGTAAACCAAAACCAAAGTTTGAGGACCAGTAATACCCAAAGAATTTATTTTAAGAGAAACAGGCTTAGCACCACCTCTTCTCATACCACCCATACCACCAGCCTGAGCACCAGACAATTTCTGAGAAGCAAGAATATTTCCCGATTTTGAGCCAACACGCACCTCAAGCAAACCTCCATCACCGGAAACACTCATATTCAAACGAATAGAATCAATATCAGTAATATCCACATCATTATAAGAGGTCCAGTCTCCATCTTTAATACCTCTTACTGAGGCTGCACCAAATCTGGCAGAAGTAATCAAACTACCAGAAGAAGCATCAAATTTTGTTGCATCAAACGATTTTGTGCTATTATCTTTTTTCACAGTAGTAAAACCCGAAACAGTAAAAAAGTCTGTTCTTCTGTTTGTATTACCACTCGCTTTTGAAACCACCTCTATATTCAACTTATTATCTTTAATATATTTAAGCAGGCCTGCAAGCGGAGTAATCCTGTATTTTGCCTCAATTTCACCAGAATAATCACCCAATTCAACCTTATCAGCCTGAGGTCCCAAAACCGCGATTTTTTTAATACCGGCAACATCAAGAGGCAATGCCTTCCTGCCTGTCTTTGCAATTTTATCATTTTTCAAAAGCACAGGAGTCTTTGTAGCTATTTCCAAAGCCAGATCATTATGCGAAACATCATTTATAATACTTGGATTAATACCTGAAAACGGCACAGTATTCCTGGGATCAAATTCACCTAACCTCATACGAACTGTAAACATATTAACCAAAGCCTTATCAAGATCAGACTCTGTAATTAAACCCTGCTTGATTGCCTCCAGAGAACTCGATTGATAAATACCGCCACAATCAGAGTCAACACCGGTTTTCAAACCCATAGAAGCCGCTTCTGCCCTGCTTTTTGCATACTTATGATTGTTGACAACATCAGCCACAGCATCACAATCACCGGTAACATAACCATCCAACCCATATGTTCTGCGTGCTATCGTATCTACAAGAAAACGGTTAGCAGACATAGGGACCTTATTCACAGCGTTATAAGCAGTCATGATAGACGGCAACTTATCTTTCTGTATCAACTCCTTATACGGGAACAAATAAAATTCACGCAAATCACGGGCATCCATATCAGAACTTCCGCTATGACGATTAAACTCAGTATTGTTAGCCAGGAAATGCTTACCACAAGGTACCGCTTTGAGAAAAGTAGGATCATCACCCATAAGGCCCTTAACGAAACCGCTACTAATTCTGGCAACCAGAAACGGGTCTTCACCAAAAGTCTCAGCAGTTCTTCCCCATCTCGGGTCGCGAGTCGGCTCAACTACAGGCGACCAATAAGTCAGAGTAAAAATCAGATCATGGTTAAAACCTCTTGCCTCATTAGCAACCACAGCGGTTTCACGCTTTATAAGTTCAGGATCCCAGGTGCAACCAACAGCCACGCTATTTGGAAAAGAAGTAGCTGTCATTCCACTATTATTATTACGTCCCATTATACCATGAAGTGCTTCGCCCCAGACATCATATTTATTTACACCCAACCTTGGTATCGGCGACATGGTATTACCAAGCTGACTTTGTTTTTCCTCAAGAGTCATACGTGAAACCAAATCAGCAGCCCTTTCCTTAAACGAATATGCCGTATTCAGATAAATAGGTTTTTGAGCAAAAGTGTCAATTTTTCCGATAGTCAGAAAGCCAAAAACAATAAACATAAAAAGCAAAGCACTTGATATCCTGCACTTCATAATGATAAAATTAATATTTGTTGATCACGGTATTATTATCACACAAAGATATTAAATCAGAAAAGTACACTGCTTTTTAAATCACAAAACAAGAAACCAATCCTTTCGTTTTTGAATCATTATGATTAATTCACCGGACTTTATACCAACATCCTCCTATCCCGCAGTATTCCATAGAAGCGGTCTTTATAGGTGTCTGAGACTGGAATCAGATCTTTGCCTATGCGCAAGCGGTTTCGCTCGATGTGTTCTATTCTGGAGATTGAAACAATATAAGAGTTGTGAACTCTCTGAAAATCGGACTCGGGCAAGACATCAAGCAAATTTTTGAAAGTCTGCAAAGTCATAATATTCTTATCGACAGTATGTATCTGCAAATAATCCTTCATGCCCTGAACGTAAAGTTATACTCTAAACCCTATTTCATCGACAATCAGGGCATAATAATCTGTAATTATATTTCTCACCTATCTGCAACCAATTTTTAAATGTAATAATAAGCATTAAAAACAAGACATTTCCTCTTATTTATACAAAAATGCAAAAATAAGAAGGTCAAAACCTTCTTATTTTATCAACAATAATTATATTTACAAAAAAAATAGCTTTATGCATCAAACAGAATACCTACAAGAGCAAATCCTTAATAGATTAAGAATGGATAATCCATGGTGGTCAACCAAAACGATTGATGATTATTATGAACTAATGCAAAGACGATTATATCTGGATTTGTTTTATCCTTTAGTGGCTGATTTAGAACTACGTAGAGGATTGTTACTAATGGGACCAAGGCGCGTTGGAAAAACTGTAATGATATACCACACCATACAAAAGTTAATAAGTAATGGTGTGGATCCACAAAGAATAATATTTATATCAATAGAAACTCCAATATACAACCGTATTTCATTAGAAGAATTGTTTGCATTGGCACGACAAGCAGTTGGAAAAACTGATGACTTAAAAGGTTTTTTTGTATTCTACGATGAAATTCAATATCTTAAAGATTGGGAGATTCACCTCAAGTCAGTCATTGATACATTTATATATTCAAAATTTATTGCTTCCGGGTCTGCTGCTGCTGCTTTAAAAATGAAAAGTCAAGAAAGTGGAGCTGGTCGTTTTACCGATTTCAATTTACCCCCTCTAACTTTTAATGAGTACATTCATTTAAAGAATCTTAATGGCTTAATAATTCCCGGTACTATTCAATGGTTGGGTGAAAAATTTGAAAGCTTTGATACTATTGACATAAGAGTACTAAACGAACATTTTATACAATATATCAATTATGGAGGATATCCGGAAGTGGTTTTTTCTGAAAAGATACAGGCTAACCCAGGTCAGTATATCAGAAGTGATATAGTTGATAAAGTATTGCTGCGTGATTTGCCAAGCCTGTTTGGAATTACTGATGTTCAGGAGTTAAATTCACTCTTTACAGTGATTGCTTATCATTCAGGCAGTGAGTTTTCATACGAAAATCTCTCCAAAATATCCGGAGTAAAGAAAGATACTTTGCGCAAATATATTGAATATCTGCAAGCGGCATTTCTCATTAAGATTGTTAATAAAACTGATTTTAACGCTAAAAAATTTCAAAGAGCCACAGCGTTCAAAATCTATCTAACTAATCCTTCCTTGCGATGTGCATTGTTTCAGCCTATACAACCCATGGATGAAAAAATGGGCGACATGGTAGAAACCACGATTTTTGCACAGTGGATACAACGAGAAAATGCAAATATTAGTTACGCCAACTGGAAAGAAGGGCGTAATAATGGCGAAGTAGATATAGTGGGAATCAGCACTTTCAATCAAAAGCCACTTTGGGCTGTGGAAGTAAAATGGAGCGATCGATATTATGAGCATACAGGAGAATTGCAGTCATTGCTTAGTTTTATGGAAAATAACCAAATTAAACAGGCAATTGTTACTAGTATCGAAAAAAAAGGTATGAAACAGTTAGAAAGAGTAGCCCTACAGTTCATTCCAACTGCATTGTATGCCTATATAGTAGGAAGCAATACCTTGCAAAAAAATAAAAATAAAACAGGTATGTAAAAATAAGGAAGAAAATCGACATCACTTCAATTCAGATATTTAATTAAAAATAAATAGGGTAATAAACAATTTTGTGAAAGATTTGGTGGATACCGGCAATATCCGCAAAAAGATTTGGTGGATACCGGCATTTAGGGCTAAAAAATTTGGTGGGAACATTATCGAAGATTATATTTGCATATTAAAAAGTACGTGCAATGGAAAAAAATATAATCTATTTTAAGAGAAAAATGTACGACACCCTGCTTAAATGGAAAACCGAACGCAATGGAGATACGGCAATTCTGATACAGGGAGCAAGGCGTATAGGCAAATCTACCATAGCAGAGGAATTTGCACGAAATGAGTATAAATCATATATACTGATTGACTTCTCAAAAGTATCCAATGAGGTTAGTGATTTGTTTAATGATATTTCAGATTTAAATTATCTGTTCCTTAGATTACAATTCATTTATCAAGTGCAATTATACGAAAGAGAATCTGTCATTATATTTGATGAGGTACAGTTACAACCGCTCGCAAGACAAGCTATCAAACACTTGGTTAACGATCATAGATATGACTATATAGAGACCGGCTCATTAATATCTGTAAGATCAAAGAGTCGTAATATATTAATCCCAAGTGAAGAGACAAAAGTAAATATGTATCCAATGGATTATGAAGAATTCAGGTGGGCTCTTGGTGATACAACAACTATTCAATTACTACGTACTGCTTTTGAAAAAAAAATGCCATTAGGGGAAGCAGTTCATCGTAAACTTATGCGAGACTTTCGTCTGTATATGCTTGTAGGAGGTATGCCACAAGCGGTTTCTGCATATATTAAAACAAATAATTTTTCAGCTGTTGATTTAGCGAAACGAGATATTATTGCACTATATAAAGAGGACTTTGGCAAAATTGATGATTCAGGGAGAGCTAAAGCTATTTATGACGCAATACCTGCTCAGTTAAGCAAGAATACATTACGTTATCAGGTAGGAAAAGCAATTCCAGATGAAAAGGTAGTAAGAACAATAAGTATCATAAAAGATATGGAAGATTCGATGACAACAAACATTGCATTTCATTCTGACGATCCTAATGCAGGTTTAGCTCTGACAAAAAATGAGGAATACTTCAAAATGTATGCATCAGATACTGGTTTGTTTGTTACACTTGCATTTATGGATAGCGATTTTACAGAAAATGTTATTTACGAAAAGTTGTTAAACGATAAACTTAGTACAAATCTGGGATATGTTTATGAGAATGTCATCGCTCAAATGCTTAAAGCAACAGGAAAAAATTTATTTTATCATACAATTCCTTATGCTGAGGGTAAAAAATATTATGAGGTAGATTTTGTAATAACCGATAAACATAAAATCTCACCCATCGAAGTGAAATCTTCCGGGTACAAGTCTCACAAATCTCTAGACGAGTTTTGCAAAAAATTCTCCGACCGTATTATGAATAAGTACTTGATTTATACAAAGGATTATAAAAGAGAAAACGGTATGGAGTATATTCCGGTCTATATGACAATGTTTTTGTAGAGGAGTCAGAAATTTCAGACAAAATCCTGTACAAATCGGACACCGGCATAAAAGTATCATATATTAAGGTATAGCGTAATAGTGCAATTAGTAGATATTATCTAATCTTGCATACAGAAAAACCCTCAACAGGCAAACTAATACCTTAATAGAAAAAAATGAAACGAAAATTACTTTTACTGACAATTGCATTACTTGCCATTATGGGAGTAGATGCACAAACAATTTCTACAACAATTACTAACGATGTATTTTGGAAAACAACAAAAGGAAGTCCAATTTACAGTCAGGGTGGCGGCATTTTTCGGTTTCCCGATCCTGTAACAGGTATAGAACATTATTACTGGTATGGCGTACATTATGCCGGAGCAGAAACATACCTTGCCAGCCCTACAGGGAAAAGCAGCAACACAGGTTTTAAAACAGTTACCTGCTATATGTCTGACGACCTGGTTAACTGGACATTTGTAAGTGACGTAATGACATCATCTTCATTGAGTGGAGCATACTGGCTAGGAAGACTTGGAGTGGCATATGTACCCGAAGCAAAAAAATATGCACTGGTTGTGCAATATAACAGCAGCGTTCTTATAACAACCTGCGATACCCCAACCGGACTCTTTAAATGGCATAACAATCTCGATATGACATCTATGATAGGAACCTCAAATACAGGAGACCAAACCGTTTTTACAGACGATGACGGAAAATCTTATCTGGTTTATTCATACGGTAGTGGCCGTTCGAGGATTTACCTATCTGAAATCGGACTTAAAGACGGTAAAATAACATTGCTCAATTGCGTGGAAGTTTACAAAGGCTCTGGCAGAGAAGGCAACTGCATGTTTAAGTATAAAGGCACAATAATTTTTAAAGGCTGGTGATTGTGTAAAA
>CAZFUO010000052.1:0-12012 GCA_964522065.1 uncultured Bacteroidales bacterium
TTATAAAGCCCCCAGTACATACCATTAATAAATAAATGAGCGTACTGAGTATTAGTGGAAATATGACCCATTTTGCGCTTTGTCCTTTTTGCCCATGCATCTCTTGTGTAAATGGCTATATTTCTCTCTCCTTCAGACATATGCAGCCATGTGTTGCCATATCCTGCTCTTAATATGAATGAATTAATTTCTGTAGTCTGATTTTCACCAAACAACGGATAAAATAACTTTGGAGAACCAAATTCACTTTTAAAACTTACCCGAAATGAATGTTTAGGCGATTTTTCAGGCAATCTGCTATGCCCGCCATGTATTTGCAGTCCGCAATCTTCCTGCAAATAAATATTATTTACATTATCAATATACTCAAACGAAACAGGCCTTTCCCAGTCTCTCCCTGTTGAGAAACCGCCAATAGGTGGAGCTGTATAGATATAAATTCCTCCTGAATCAGGATCAGCGTCTCCGCCAAAAAGCAACTTTTTATGCGTAACAAGGGAAATAACAGGCATATTATACATTGTTTCCCTGATTTTATCTTTGTAGAGTGACTCTGAGGTCAATTCCTGATCCATTTCATAATCAGCAATAGCTCTGGCAGAAGTATAGGTGTACAAGCCCCAGTTGTAAGGATACCCTTCCGGATTATTTGGTTGTTTGTATAAACTTTCAAGAAAGATAAATGATCTGGTTTGAACTTTGCTGGGAGTAAAATCATAACTAACATTCTCAGCAACAACAGTAATAGCTCTGATCACAGTGGTTTTGTCGATTAAAATCGGTCCTGTATATAACTTTCCGTTAATTTTTGAAGGAGCACTGCCATCTGTAGTATAATAAATTGAAGCAAAGTCTACAGGAGAATAAATATTCAGATAAAAAGGTTTCTCGTGAATACCATATTTCTCACTAAAAAAAGGTGAAGGCAACTCTGCCAGATTTAAATGAGTATTAAAGGCACCCGGAGTTGGTTTTGTGAAAACTGTCCATCTGCCCCCAAACAGGCCGGCAGACTGATCATCTTTCAAACCGGGATAAGGCGATACTTCAGAAACCTTTACACCTATATTATTATATAATGCAAGAAATTCACCTTTCTCGTTTAACTTGAAATTTGTGTGCAGATAATTCACATCAGTTTTTCTATCCTTTTCTGATGCAAAAACAACAATATAAGCACCCGCAGGAATCACAACATCGGGAAATACCCATTTTCCCGGCATCTTTCTGTCATCTGTAATTGTCCATCCAGCTAAACTAACAGCATTAGAAGATGTATTATACAATTCTATCCAGTCAGAATACTCACCATTTTCATCTTTCAAACCTGTTTTATTAGAAGCAACAACTTCATTTATAACAACATCCTGCCCGACTGCAAGTAATGTAAAAAAGCAAAATAACAAGGTGGAAAAAACATTTTTAAAATTCATAGCAGATATAAGGTAATATTATAAGGTCATGCCACAAAAATACCCTGTTATAAATTATCAGATTAAGCCATATGTTACAATTACTGTCTGAAATGAAACAAGAGAGTTAAAAATTCAATTATATTTACAGCTAAATTATAAATCTTATACCAGTGCAAAGAACAATTCTTACCATTGTCTCATTTATACTTACGTTTTACAGTATTTCGCAGGTAACAAACCCTGATGCAAAAAAAAGGTATTACCTTATACACTCAAGCGGAAATGTTATAGGCGAAGGTGTTGACAACAGAACAGTTATTCAGGAAGTCTCTGGTGGTGGAGAGCAATTATTAAATTTCATACCTGACAATCAGGGCTTTTATAACATAAAAATAAATGGTCAGGAAAAATATATGGCATTAAGCGGAAGCTGGAATACATATTTTATAAGTGACCCGTCTACAAATGAATCAAAATATGCAATCGAAAAAGTAAATAACTCAATTGTAAGATTGAAGTGTAAAGCCAACAATAAATATCTTGGAACTGACAACCTGACACCAGGGTCATCTGTATTTTCAGATAAATCAGGAAGCGACAGTAAACATTACTGGTATATTTCTGAAATTGCCGGAAAATTCCCTGCAGACACCTTAAGATATCTTATAAATCCGGCAGCAAGTTATACCAAAGAATTTGAAGGATGGGGCGTATCACTCTGCTGGTGGGCTAGCATGTGCGGAAAATGGAGTGATAGTAAAATTGACGAAATAATTGAATGGATGGTTAGTCCAGAAGGCCTGAATTATAGAATATTCAGATATAACATAGGTGGTGGTGACGATCCGTTAAACAGAAATTGCACACCTCACCATATGGCAAGTGGTAAAGGTATAAGAGCTGAAATGGAAGGTTTCAAACTATATGAAAACCAGCCATACGATTGGTCACGTGATGCTGCTCAACGCAGAATTATGTTAAAAATAAAAGAGAAACGCCCTGATGCAATATTTGAAGCATTCAGCAATTCTCCTCCTTACTACATGACTTTCAGCGGTTGTTGTGCCGGGAACACTTCAGCAACAAGCAATAACTTAAAACCTGAATATTATGATGACTTTGCCAGATACCTTGTAGATGTTTGTAAGTTTTATAAAGACTCATTTGGTATAGAGTTCAAAACACTAGAGCCCTTTAATGAGCCCGTGACAAATTATTGGTCTGCAAATGGAGGACAAGAGGGCTGCTATTTCAGCACAACTGCTCAGATAAACTTTTTGAAAGTACTATCTCCTGTTCTCAAAGAATCAGGTCTAAAAACAATAATTTCAGCATCAGACGAAACCAGTACAGACCAGTCTGTTACAAGTTTTAAGGCTTATGAACAGGATAAAGCGGTTCTTGACATGATAGGTCAATGGAATACACATACTTACGGTGCTAATAACAAATCGAGAACTACTTTAAGAGCAATGGCAACAGCTCATAACAAAACTCTATGGATGAGTGAAGTAGGTGAAGGTGGCACTGGTATAAGTGGAAATCTTAAGCTGGCTCAAAAACTGATTGATGATATTAGATTTATAAAACCTGAAGCCTGGATAGACTGGCAATATGTTGAAGAAAATAATGATCAATGGTGCACTGTTAAGGGTAATTTCAGCGCACAAACTTACAACAGAGTAAAAAATTATTATGTCCGCCAGCAATTCAGCAAATACATACCTCAGGGATATCGGTTTTTAAATGTATTTAGTAATCAGTCGTTAGCAGCAATAAGCCCGGGAAAAGACACCCTTATAATTGTTTTGCTAAACAGCGCAGATTTAAAAACAAACCACCATATAGATTTAAGTCTGGTTGAAACAATAAACAATGGCATTAAAATGACCAGAACATCTGAAAATGAGAATAATGCTACTTTAGCAGATTATGATTTGAAAGATGCGGTTTTGAGGTTAACCCTAAAACCAAAAAGTATAGCGACACTAGTTATTCCTATAACAGTAAAAGGCTTTGTAAATAATGACATAAAAAAAAACGAGCCATACCTGATAGCATCAAGAGCAACAGGAATGATACTGCAAACTAAAGATAATAGTGTAATAGTTGATAATTATGTATACGAATCTCCTGGTCAGATCTGGAAATTTATACCACAAGGAAGTGGCTATA
This sequence comes from uncultured Bacteroidales bacterium, assembly GCA_964522065.1. Lineage (GTDB taxonomy): Bacteria > Bacteroidota > Bacteroidia > Bacteroidales > UBA1402 > UBA8389. The sequence continues at coordinate 3,591 of CAZFUO010000052.1, forward strand.
ACATAACAAACCTATCAGGAATAAGTCTTAAAGATAATGGAAGCTATTTTTTAGGGGCATCAGCAACAACAGGCATACCAGGTGAAATCTTTAGTTTTGAAAACATTGGAGATGATTATTATAAAATAATATCATTAAAATCAGGATTAGTATTCGATCTTGAAGGAGCCCAAACAAATGCGGGTACAAAAATTGGTCTATACAACTATGGAACAAGAAATGATGCAGTTACACGACAATGGGTAATGTTTTCTCCTCCAAATGACAATGTTGAACAACCAACAGAAATAAATACGGGTTATGAAAATAAACTAATAAGAATACTCGGAGGAGACGGTGCGGTATTTATTTATAAAAGTTTGAAAGAAAAGATTTCAATTAAAGTTTTTTCATTAGATGGAGTAAATGTCGTAAATCAAACTATGACAGAGTCATTTAAAAGAATAAATCTACGTAAAGGCATCTATCTTGTTTCCGCAAATTCTTCAAAAAGCCATAACCCAACAATCGATAAAGTGTATGTAAGATAAAATAAAGCGACATGGTAAGACATACTGAAATAAAAACATACACTTTGCATGATTCAGCCGAACCAGGTAATGATTATGCAATTAAAGACCTTGAGAACATCTACTCACAGCCATATCTCGAATCTGAGAAACCGCACAGACACGATTATTATTCAATAATATTCGTAGAAGAAGGCACAGGCATACACTATATCGACTTTAACGAGTATACGGTGGATGATAAAATGATTTTCTTTCTGACTCCCGGGCAAATGCATCAGCTCATATTCCTTAAGCAACCTAAAGGAAGAGCTATCTTATTTAACGAAACTTTTATGATGAAAAATGCCATTACAGACAATCTGATAAATGACATCTATCTATTTGACCGACATGGAGAAGCCCCACCAATGAAACTTGAAAACAACAGATTTTTACAGTTTTCAGACCTTTTAAGACAAATGGATGAAACTATTTCAGGCATTTCATCATATAAAGCAGAAGCACTTGGCTCACTTATTAAACTATTTCTTATTCACAGCAACAATAACTGTAAACTAAATTCATTTACGCAATCAGACCTTACAAAAGGAGGTAAACACCTACTCAGACCATTTAAAGACTTGCTTGACAAGCAATTCTCAACAAGCCATATGGTTAGTGACTATGCCGATCAGCTCGCAGTCACGGCAGACTACCTTAACAAAGTTCTGAAAAATCTTACAGGCATCTCAGCCAAAGAACACATTCAAAATAAGCTGATTATCGAAGCAAAAAGACTACTTATCTTTAGCAACATCAGCAACAAAGAGCTTTCATACGAACTCGGTTTCGACGAAACCGCACATTTCAATAATTTCTTCAAAAAAATGACAGGACTTACTCCTACTGAGTTTAAAAAATACTCAGAGTCCTGATTTTTGCAATTTTTGTCTTGTTTTAAATAACAGCTGTCACATTTGCCTCCGCTATCTTTGCATTATAAAAAAGATAGTAAATGAAGACAATAATACATAAGGCAGAAACAAGAGGTCATGCTAATCATGGTTGGCTTGACACTCATCATACTTTCAGTTTTGCAGGATATTACAATCCTGAAAGGATACATTTTGGTGTATTAAGAGTTTTGAATGATGACGTAGTAGCACCTGCAAATGGCTTTGACAAGCACCCGCACGACAATATGGAAATTATAACCATACCTCTTAAAGGCAGTCTGGAGCATAAAGACAGTATGGGCAACAAAACGGTCATCTCTCAGGGTGAGATTCAGGTTATGACAGCCGGCACCGGAATAATGCACAGTGAATACAATAAAAGCAACTCTGAAGATGTAAGCTTTTTACAGATTTGGGTATTCCCAAGAGAGAAAAATCTCAAACCAAGATATAGTCAGGTACAAATTGAAGAATTCAGAAAAAAAGACGAGCTTTTTCAAATTGTTTCACCTGATAAAGAAGATCAGGGAGCATGGATAAATCAGGATGCATGGTTCAATATGGGCGACTTGTCAGTTGGATGGGAAGGCAGTTATAAACTAAAAAAAGAAACTTCAGGAGTCTATATTTTCCTGATAGATGGTAAAATCAGTGTTGAGGGCATTGAATTAAACAAAAGAGATGGTATTGGTATATCAGAAACAGATATTCTTAATATAAAAACTCTTGCTCCCTCTAAAATATTATTAATGGAATTACCCGTAAAATTATAAATTATGAACGCAGTTAAATCTTTTTTTTCGACAGATAAAAATTCATGGTCATTGTTGGTTGCAAGACTGGCTCTTGGAGTGGTACTATTGCCACATGGTATGCAAAAAGCATTAGGGATGTATGGTGGTTACGGTTTTGAAGGTACAGTAGGAGGCTTTGTTTCGATGGGAATGCCTGCAATTATTGCAATACTTGTTATTCTTGCTGAGTTTGCCGGAAGCATTGGAGTAATACTTGGCGCAGGAACCAGATTTATGTCATTTTCAATCTTTCTTACTATGGCCGGAGCAATGACAATTGGAGGTCATATTGAACATGGTTTTTTCATGAACTGGTTTGGCAATCAGGCAGGTGAAGGTATTGAATACTTTATTCTCATACTTGGATTAGCTCTTACAGTAACAATAGGCGGAGCCGGAAAATTTGCAGTAGACAATTTAATTCACTCAAAACTAAAATAATACAAAAAATCCCTCTCAGATTTAAACTAAATCAGGGAGGGATTTTTCTTTTTCCTGCCTTATACTTTCCAGTAAACTTTTTAAATAAAACTGTCCTTCTTTCCAGTCTCCAATTCCGGAGTTAGCATTAATATGCCCTTTATTTCCAACGTTTACAAACTCACTGCCCCATTTCTCAGCAAAGTTGAGTGCAATATCAATAGAATTATATTCATCATCAGAGCTTGCCACAACAACACTTTTGAAAGGTAGTCGCTGTAAAGGTATTGGAGTAAAACCACTTACTACAGATTTTAATTTATCAATATGTGCATTTGGGGGAGCAACTAATAATGCACCCCTTATACTTAAACTAGTCTTTTTTGCCCAATGTGCCAGAGCGAGGCACGCTAAACTGTGAGCAACCACCACAACCTCTTTTCCTGATTTTAAAACAAACTTTTCAATTGTTTCAGCCCAATCATCGGCATCGGGTCTGAACCAATCGTTCTGAACTATTCTAACAAAGTCTTTATTTTTTTCTTCCCAATATGTTTGCCAATGCCCCTTTCCCGAATTTCCGTAACCTGGAGCTATAAGTATCTGATATTCCATTACTGATCATTTTTATACTGCAAATATCTATTACAATACAATCATAATCAATCCCATAAACAGGGTATAAGACAATCAGAAATCTTTTGTAAAATATTCAGAAGGAGTTTTTCCGGTAAACTGCCTGAAATTACGCAGGGCTGTACCGCGTGAGCGAAAACCTACAAAAAAGAAGACATCCTTAAAGTTATCCCAGCCACCATTTTGTATCTGATCAATAAAATCTTCAACACGTAATCTGTTTATATAATGTGTGTAGTTTTCATAACCATTTTCACGCAAAGTATTTGATAGCGTGGTACGATTAGTGAATAGTTTGGATGCTAAAGCATTAAGAGTCAAATCGGGATCTCTCCAGGCTTTGCTTTTATTCAGATACACATTTAGTCTGTCTATCAAAACGTTACTTTTATTATCAACTACAACCTTTTCAATCGACAGACTTTTAGCGGTTTCCATATTAGTTACTATCAAACGATCGAATAGCTCCATATACACTATGTAAAGACTGCAGCCAACACTTATGTAATAATAAAGTATATTAAGCAATGCATTTTCAAAAATCAAAACAGCCATATAGGCTACAATATTCAGAAAGAATGTAATAACATACTTCTTTATCCAAACTCCGTCTGAATTTCTGTAAATATGTGATTTATGAATAATAAAGATTGATAGTACAGGACTGAATATCATCAAAGAAATTAAAAGACGAAACCAGACTTCAAAATTCCTGATACGGGGTAGCATTTCTAAAATAGAGTTGTAAGAAGAATACTCAACCCCCGCAAAGTCTGTTATAATATAAATCAAAGACAAAACCAACCACGATGAATACAAAGCAATAACCCTCTTTAAATTTAACCAACCGGGAGAGATAACTTCAATAGGATACATTATGTAAGAGACAACCATGAAGTAAGCTATCAAAAGCATTTTTGCAGAAACCACGACTTCGGGATTTTCACCACAGCATAAAGAAATAAATCTGGCTATATAATTGAATACGGAGAAAAAAACAATAACCGACAAAATAATCCTTGAACGTTCACCGGCTTTACGACGAACGAAAAGTAACAATGAAGCAAGCAAACAAACCAGTGCTCCTGCAAATACTGTAGCTATATAAATGTACTGCATTTTTTATAAAAGTAACAAATGTACAAAATATGTAAAAAAAGAACATCGGTTTTGTAAAAATGATACATGTCCGGTTACTTTTATTAATACTTTAGCAGATATTTAAAAACTTAAATTATAATCTATGAATAAAAGAAATTACTTCAGGCTATTACTGCTGGCATCCATCATCAGTTTTACATCTTGTGACAGTACAAACGATGACCCGGATGCTCAAAACCCATTTGATAACACTTACATGAGCAGTAACGACAAAAGAGAAAAAATTGTTGTGATAAGCGATTTGCATTTAGGATCTGATTTGTCCTATTCTGAAAACGTAAAACACCTGGGCAGGCTGGTAGAATTTCTTAAAGAAGTAAGGGGTTCTATGACCATAAAAGAATTGGTTATAGGTGGTGATATGCTAGACGAATGGTACGTCCCAACAAGAACAGATACTTATGGCAATGGATCACAAGCCGATTTTGTAAAAAAAATTGTTGCAGCTAACAAAGCAGTTTTTGATGAACTAAATGGCATAATTAAAGATGGGAAAATAAAGCTCACCTATGTACCCGGAAATCATGACATGGGACTTCTACCTAAAAACATTGACATTGCAATGCCGGGAGTAAATCAAGCACGTGATGCAGGAGATAAATATGCAGTCGGAACCTATCACCCTGATGATTATCCTCAAATTGCCATTGAGCATGGTCATCGTTACGATTTTTTCGCATCTATAACCCCCTATGCTAATGAAAGTGATGCTCCTGGTGCAATTTTACCTCCAGGATACTTTTTTGCACGTATAGCTGCAAATTCTTTTACAGACCCAACCACAAAGGAAGCTGCTACAAAAGTACCGGAAGTTAAACTTAACGACCCCGGCAATGCAGAACAATACACAAAGTATTTATATTACAATCTATGGAAAACAGTTTTGGAAAGTGTTATTTTTGTAAAGGACAACTTCAATGAACAAATCATAAAAACAAACGTTGGTAATTACACAAAAAATTACTCAATAAATGATATTTTACCACAAAATAGTCCAGCAGACGGTAGCATCCAAATGAACCTCTATAATGGATTGTTCACACAATCAAACTGGGACGAACGTGAAATATTTAATAATGTACCTGTAATGACTAATATAAATCAGGCAATATTAGGTAGTCTTAAAACTGAGTTCTTAGATGAACAGTCAAACAACCAATATTTTCAAAACACTGCATCAAGTGTCAGACTTGTTGTTTTCGGGCATACACATAAACCAATGATAAAAACCTATTCCAACTATAAAGGAGAGGAATGCATCTACGTGAATTCTGGCACATGGGAAGACCAGAAAACCCGTGATAAAAATAGCAATATCGATCAGGATGCATTAAAAATGCACTTTGTTGTTATCGCTCCTGTTAAAGCTGAAGAAAACAAACTTCAGGTAGGTTTGTACCAATACCGCTACGGCAAGCACTTTATGGAAGAAAGCAAAGTTCTCGACCTGTAAAAAGCTAATTAACGGACAGGACTAATTTTATATAGTCCTGCTCCGTGCTGTGGCAATTCACGGGAGAAATTTTTCTCAAATGTTCCTAATTCTTTCTTGCTCCATAAATCGGTTACTTTCGCCTTTCCTTTAATCCCAATCGATTCAAAATCAACTTTAACAATCTCTCTGTCTGGAAGATCAGCGGTTCCTTTATCAACAAGTACACCAAAAACTACCGAACCTCTGTCCTGAGTTACATAGCCTGTAGCTGTGAATGTATCATACCCCTCAGGTATATCGTAAATAATTGTAGATTCACTATGCGCACCTATACCGTTTACAGGTTGATCATTTACTTTGAGCGGCTGTCCGTCACAAGCTCTGTTTACGTTAGCTGAGCCCCAACCGGAAGTAGCATTTATCCATTTCAAGTCGGTAAGTTTTAATTCGCCTTTTGAACCCTTCAAAACAGGATCGACCCATGCCACATGGTCCCAGTCGAAGCCATTTCCGCCATCTTTTACAAACAAAACCAGCCTTTTACCCCCTTTTACCGAAACCTCGACTTTCTGAGAACTTCCATTTCCTGCAATAACAGGACTAGCGTAGTCTGCATTAGCGAAATCGATGTTTTCACCTTTGCTCTGAGCATTAAAAAGTGCAATATATTTTTCTTTACCTCCGGGAGCGTCAGCTGTCCATACAATAAGGTTTTTATCTCTGGAAACCTGTCGATTATTAGAACTATGCTGATTAACTTTCAGCATCTCAGTATTTGTAAGTAATTCTTTTGTGAAATCATCAAGTCTGGTCATATCTCCTCCAAAAATAAGCGGCGAACGGCCAATAGCCCACAATGTCATTAAAGTATACTGTTCATCTTTAGTAAATCTTGTAGCACGATTAAACTCAACCATACCAATAGGCAGCATGTCAGCATCAGGAAAATGCCCCGGACCACGATAAGGTGTCCAGGCGTCAAGTCTTCCGAACATATCAAGTAAAGCACCCCAACGATCCCAGAAATCATCAGTTATTCTCCACATATTTGCATGGTTCATAACATGATCTCCAACAGAAACCGGTGTTGCACCAGGTGACAAACTAAGAACTATTGGACGACCTGTTTTATCTATAGCTTTACGTAAAGCCTCAACCTCAGCACGCTGTACTTCATCATATGGTCGGGAAATATCATCACATTTAATAAAATCAACACCCCAGTCTGCATACATCTGAACAATTGAATTATAATATGCCTGACCCTCAGGTTTTGTTGCATCCACACCATACATATCAGGATTCCATGAACAAACAGAGCGCTTTATTGCAATATCCTGAGCTCTGACATTTGTACCCATCACAGGAAGGTTTTTCTCTACGGCCTGCTTGGGTATACCTCTCATTATGTGAATACCAAATTTTAATCCTTTTGAATGCACATAATCTGCAAGTGGCTTAAATCCCTTTCCACCTGCTGCAGAAGGAAATTTCTTCAATCCGGGTGTAAGGCGTCCGTATTCGTCCATTGTCAAAATAGCACCACGCTTATAAGAATGCCCTTGAGATTCAGGTTCGTACCATTGTATATCGACTGTGAGATATTTGTAGCCACTTGGCAATAGGTGTACTGCCATTGCATCTGCCTGATCTTTAATTTGCTGTTCGGTGACAGTGGTTCCGTATATATCCCAACTATTCCAGCCAAGTGGTGGAGTTTGAGCTGTTTGCCAGAATTTCTGATTGCTTTGTGCTTTTAAAGAACTAAATGATACTGCCATTAGAAGTATCAATAAACAGTTTAAGGTTGTAGATTTAATAAGTCTCATTTTATATCGGATTGTATTTTTCAGGGGCTGAAAGTAGTTAACAATTTTAATCTATCCAAATCGTTGAAAGAGTATATTTGGTTACTTGTCTTGATTTTAATCAATAAAATATGATATTTCGAGTATTATTTGGCTATTTGTATTGTAATATCAGTTGTTATGAAATCAAAAGGAGCTTTTTATACACAGAAACAAAAAAAGATACTTTCAACTTTGGGTGAGAATATCAAGCTGGCTCGCTTGCGTCGCAGGTTTTCTATTCGTTCAATGGCTGAACGTGCGGGTATAGCAGCATCTACTTTCAGTTTCTCTTGGAAGTTATTTGCAGGTGATGTCAATATTGCGCCTTGAAGAAGATTTGCTACTTATAGCTGACAAAGATCCTTTAGGCAGACAATTGCAAGATGCAGGATTGATAGTAAAAAAGAGAGCCCCGAAAAGAAAAAAGCAAGTATCAGATCTCAATCAGATTTTTGATAAAGGAGATTTAGGGAAGGTTGAATTTGAATAGTTTTTATGAAAAAGAATAATGAAAAAGAGTTATTGGTGTATGCTGAGATCGGCTGGAATCTATCACCTGCATTTGATATCAATCCTAACGAAACCAGAACCGGGCTAAAACTAAATATTGATGAAGTGGACAATTCTTTAGATATTATATCATCTTCTGAAATTGTGAGGAAAGCAAAAGCTTTTCGTG
>CAZFUO010000053.1:0-5841 GCA_964522065.1 uncultured Bacteroidales bacterium
TCTTTAATCAGAGTCTGGTACTCTTCCGGGGTGAAATATTTATTATCATAATTTCTGAAAAGACAGAATTTTTGAGCTTTTTCCCAGAATTTTTCTTCAGTTAAAATACCATACTGAATAAATAGTTTTAAATCATTCCATTTTGACTCAAATTGAGGTCTGTCATTTTTAAAAATGTCAAATAATCTGTCAGCCACCTTTTTAGTTATGTGGCTTGAAATCTTTTTTACATTAGAATCACTTTGCAAATACGACCTAGATACGTTAAGTGGAATATCAGGAGAATCAATTACACCATGTAGCAAAGTCAAAAATTCAGGAACAATACCTTCAACAGAATCTGTTACATATACCTGATTACAATACAATTGTATCTTGTTTTTCTGAATCTCAACACTATTTTTTATTTTCGGGAAATATAAAATACCTGTAAGATTAAAAGGATAATCCACATTCAAATGGATATTAAACAATGGATCTTCCGACATTGGATACAATTCCTTATAGAAGTTGAGATAGTCCTCATCTTTTAGTTCTGAAGGCTTTTGAGCCCATGCAGGTTTTGTATTATTTATGATATTATCTTCTTCTGTTTCAATTTGTTTGCCATCTTTCCATTCTTTTTTCTTTCCAAATACTATTGAAACCGGCATAAACTTACAGTATTTCCTAAGAAGTTCATTTATTTTTGATTCTTCCAGAAAATCTTTATTATCATCATCAATATGTAATACTATATCAGTTCCACGTTCAGTTTTTTCAGAAGGTTCCAAAATGTATTCAGGTGATCCATCACAACTCCATTTTACAGCTTCAGATCCTTCCTTCCATGATTTTGTTATAATTTCAACTTGTTTCGAAACCATAAATGAAGAATAAAAGCCCAATCCGAAATGTCCGATTATTGCATTGGCGTCATTCTTGTATTTTTCAAGAAACTCTTCAGCACCTGAAAAAGCAATTTGATTGATATATTTATCAATTTCTTCAGAAGTCATACCAATACCGTTATCAGAAACGGTCAATGTACCTTTTTCTTTATCAACTGCAATCTTTAACTTCAAATCACCCAATTCTCCTTTAAATTCACCTACAGATGCTAAAGTTCTCAGTTTTTGAGTAGCATCAGTTGCATTGGCAATTAATTCACGTAAGAAAATTTCATGATCGCTGTACAGAAATTTTTTAATAATGGGGAAAATGTTTTCGGTAGTAACCCCGATATGACCTTTTTGCATAATACTTAAGATTTATGTTTTGCTACAATTATTTACAAAAAAAATGCCTGAGCATAAAACTCTGACATTTTTTCCTGTTCGTATGACAAAATAACTGTTATACAATATTTGAATTAATTTTTCTAACGATTTTGTCTTCAGTTTCATTAAGATCAAGCTCAATACTGTCTCCCTGTTTTAAATCTCCACTTAAAACAAGCTCAGCCATCTCATCTTCAATATACTTCTGTATCGCTCTCTTTAAAGGTCTTGCCCCAAACTGAACATCATAACCCTTCTCTGCAATAAATAATTTGGCTTTTGGTGTAAGTGATAATATAAAACCAAGATTATCAATTCTCCTCAATAGAGAATCCAATTCAAGATCAATAATTTTCACAATAGAATCCTTACTTAACTGATCAAAATAAATAACATCATCTATTCTGTTTAAAAATTCAGGAGCAAATATTTTACTTAAAGCCTTACTAATAACACCTTTAGAATACTCTGAATCCATTAAATCGTATTTACTGAAACCAATACCCTTACCGAATTCTTTTAATTGCCTTGTACCAACATTAGAAGTCATTATTAATACAGTATTCTTAAAGTCAACTATCCTTCCAAGACTATCAGTCAAACGACCTTCATCCATCACCTGTAAAAGCAAGTTGAAGACATCAGGATGTGCTTTTTCAATTTCATCCAATAAAATTACAGAATATGGTTTACGTCTTACCTTTTCAGTCAACTGTCCACCTTCCTCGTACCCAACATATCCCGGAGGAGCTCCCACCAATCTGGAAACAGTAAACTTTTCCATAAACTCACTCATATCGATTCTCAAAAGAGCATCCTTACTATCAAACATTGCTTCAGATAAAAGCTTTGCCAAATGAGTTTTACCTACACCGGTAGGACCTACAAAAAGGAAGGCTCCGATTGGTTTACCCGGGTCTTTCAGACCGACGCGGTTTCTTTGAATTGCTTTTACAATAGAATCTACAGCTGTATCTTGACCAATGATTTTTTTCTTAATATCAAACCTCATTTTCAAGAGCTTATCGCTTTCTTCCTGAGCTATTCGTTTAAGTGGGACACCAGTCATAACAGCAACAACTTCAGCTATTTTCTCTGCATCGACAGGCTGTCTTGTCAAATCTGAATTTGATTCCCATTCCTTTTTTAAAACAGCCAGATTCTGATTTTTTGTGTTTACAAGATCTCTGTAACTTGCAGCAAGTTCAAATTTTTGAGAGTTAACAGCTTCAATTTTCATCCTGTTAACCTCATCAATTTCTTTTTCCAGTTCTTCAATTTCTGATGAAACAACAATGTTTGTCAAATGCACCCTCGAACCCGCTTCGTCAAGAGCATCTATTGCCTTATCAGGAAAATTTCTGTCAGAAACATACCTCTGAGTCAATTTAACACAAGCTTCTAAAGCTTCATCTGTATAAATAACATGGTGATGCTCTTCATATCTTTCCTTTATATTTCTGAGTATCTGCAATGTCTCTTCAGGAGATGTAGGCTCTACAATAATTTTTTGGAATCTTCTCTCAAGCGCACCGTCTTTTTCAATACTTTTTCTGTATTCATCAAGAGTTGTAGCACCAATACATTGTATTTCACCTCTTGCAAGGGCTGGTTTCAACATGTTTGCAGCATCCATAGAGCCACTGGCATTTCCGGCACCTACAATGGTATGTATTTCATCAACAAAAAGAATAATATCAGGATTCCTCTGCAACTCGTTAAGAATTGCTTTCATTCTTTCCTCAAATTGACCTCTGTATTTTGTCCCCGCTACCATTGAAGCAAGATCTAGAGAAATTACTCTTTTGTCAAATAAAACTCTTGAGACCTTTCTCTGAACTATTCTTATTGCTAACCCTTCAACTATAGCAGATTTACCAACACCAGGCTCACCAATAAGCACAGGATTGTTTTTCTTTCTGCGACTGAGTATTTGTGAAAGCCTCATTATTTCATTTTCTCTGCCAACAACTGGGTCCAACTTACCTTCAAGAGCAGCTTTAGTTATATCGTTACCGAAATTATCCAGTGCAGGAGTATCATTACCTGATTGTTTGGTTTTGGTTTGTTGCTTTTGCTGGTTTGATGATCCGTTACCATTATTGCCAAGAGGCATCTCATCATCATCATCAGGATCATCTTCAGTGAAACCGGGGCCACTTAAAGGCTCGAATGATGTTAATGAGTTATTACCCGAAATTTTGTCGTGTAGCCTGGACCACTCAAGACCTTCACTACTTAAAACTTCAGATGCAATATTGTTATTTTCTTTTAAAATGGCTAAAAGTAAATGATGTGCATCAATTTCGTCATTTTTATTACCTGTAGAGTCAAGCGTACGGGCTTCAAGAAAAACCAACTTAAAAACTCTTTCAGAAGACTTTGTAAGTGGTATGTCAGTATTAGTTAAAGTATCCTGATTACTTTTAACCTTATTCTCAATAATACTCTTTACTTTGAGTAAATCTATATTAAAATCTGACATATGTGAGCAAGCCTCATTATTATTTTCCCTGATAATACCTAATAAAAGGTGTTCAGGAGCTATCGCTTGATTCCCTAACCTTAGAGCTTCTTCACGGCTATAGCCAATGATCTCTCTTACTTTTTGGGAAAACTTTGCTGTATTCATATTTAAAAAGATAAAAAACCTACCTTAAAAACTAGTTATTCATTGTCAAATATAGCTGTTTTGACTATATTTTCAAACACTCTAACTACAAATACTTTGCCAAACGACAAAATGTCATGCAGGTATGTTTAAACAGGTTAAAATGCCTTTATTTATTTTAAAAAAAGCCTTGCGGTATCAGACATTTTAAGTAAATTAGCGTACTTTTTCAAAAAACGAAAAATCTTTAATAAATTAAATATAAATGATTGACCAAGACCGTATTATAAGAATAAACATTGAAGAAGAAATGAAGTCTTCTTACATTGATTATTCGATGTCCGTAATTGTTTCAAGAGCTTTGCCTGACGTTCGTGATGGATTAAAACCAGTTCATAGAAGAGTGCTCTTCGGTATGAATGAATTAGGAAATAATTCTGACAAGCCATATAAGAAATCTGCCAGAATTGTTGGAGATGTTTTAGGTAAATACCACCCACATGGTGATTCTTCTGTATATTTTGCAATGGTTAGACTTGCCCAGGACTGGTCGATGAGGTACCCAATGGTTGACGGACAAGGTAACTTTGGTTCTGTTGACGGTGATTCTCCGGCTGCGATGCGTTATACAGAGTGTAGATTAAGAAAAATTGCTGAGGAAATGCTTGTCGATATTGACAAGGATACTGTTGATATGCAACCTAACTTTGACGAAACGCTTAGCGAACCTACCGTTTTACCTGCAAGAGTACCTTATTTATTAGTAAATGGTGCATCTGGTATAGCAGTAGGTATGGCTACAAATATGCCTCCACACAATCTTTCTGAAGTTGTTGACGGAATGGTTGCATATATAGAAAATCCGGATATTGATATTTCTGAATTGATGAAATTTGTACTTGCACCCGATTTCCCTACAGGTGGCTTTATTTATGGATATGCGGGTGTAAAAGAAGCATTTGAAACAGGAAGAGGAAGAGTTGTTGTCAGAGCAAAAGCAAATATTGAAAATGATGGCGGCAGAGAAAAAATTATAATCACAGAAATACCCTATCTTGTAAATAAAGCAGAATTAATAACAAGTATAGCAGAGCTGGTTAAAGATCAGAAAATTGAAGGCATATACCATATAAATGATGAGTCTGACAGAGATGGTATGAGAATTGTCGTAGAAGTAAAAAAAGACGCTAATTCAAATGTTCTTCTAAACAAACTTTATAAAATGACTTCTTTACAGTCATCATTTAGTGTTAACAATATCGCTTTAGTTCATGGAAGGCCTAAGATGTTAAATCTAAGAGATTTAATAAAGCATTTTATTGAACACAGACATGAAGTTGTTATTCGCAGAACAAGATATGAATTAAGCGAAGCAGAAAAAAGAGCTCATATTTTACAAGGTCTTATTATTGCTTGTGACAATATAGACAGAGTGATTGCTATAATAAGGTCTTCAATGTCTCCTGAAGAAGCCAGAGAGAGATTGATGCAGGAGTTTAATCTTTCAGAAATTCAATCCAGAGCTATTGTTGAAATGAGACTTCGTCAGTTGACTGGTCTGGAAATGGAAAAATTGAAGAAAGAATACGAAGCACTTATGCAAAAAATTGATTGGTACAATCAAATTCTTGCAAGTGAAGAACTCAGAATGAGTATTATAAAGGACGAACTACTTGAAATAAAAGAAAAATACGGAGATGTAAGACGTTCTGAAATAGTTTATTCTTCTGAAGAATTCAATCCTGAAGATTTCTATTCAGATGATGAAATGATAATTACTATTTCTCATCTTGGATATATTAAACGTACACCTCTTGCCGATTTCAGATCTCAAAACAGAGGTGGCGTAGGTTCAAAAGGTAGCGAAACCAGAGATGAGGATTTTGTAGAATATATTTATCCGGCATCAATGCACAGTACAATGCTGTTCTTCACTAAGAAAGGTATTTGTTACTGGCTTAAGGTATATCA
>CAZFUO010000053.1:5941-11933 GCA_964522065.1 uncultured Bacteroidales bacterium
GGCAAAAGATCAGAGCTTGAAGACTACAGAATAACAAATCGTGGTGGAAAAGGCGTTAAGACTTTGAATATTACTGAAAAAACCGGTAAATTAGTCGCCATCAAAAGTGTTACTGATGAACATGACCTTATGATTATCAATAAGTCTGGTATAACAATTAGACTTAATGTATCTGCAAACAGGGTTATGGGTCGTGCAACTCAGGGTGTAAGATTAATTAATCTTGAAAAGAGGCATGATGAAATTGCTTCAGTTTGCAGGGTTGCATCTGAACCAGAAGAAGCTGAACCATTGGATGAATTAATTACAGATCAAGTAGTTGAGAATACTGAAAATACTGAAAATAACGAAGTTAACGAGTGAGTTTACCAAAATAAATAAAATTATTTTTTAAAGAAGATTAAAATGAAAAAGATTATTTTCTTTCTTGCGGCTATACTATTAATAGGAGGGGATGCCATCGCACAAAAGAAAAATGTTTCTCTGGCAAAGGCTAAAATCCTTTCAGAAACACCTGACACAAAAGCAGCCAAAGAAGCAATTCTTAAAGCACTGGAAGACCCTACAACTAAAGGCCTTGCAAATACCTGGTTTACAGCCGGTGAGGTTTTTAATGCTATAAGTACTGAACAACAGAAACTTATATGGACACAGAAAAAAGGCGACAGAGGATTGATGGGAGAGGCTGTTAAGCAAGCTCTTGGCTACTATTTAGTTGCAGACTCTTTAGACAAACTACCTGATGCTAAGGGAAAAGTAAAACCGAAATTCAGTGAAAAGATTATTGACAGAGTAATTGCATTCCAGCGTACTTTTACTGAAGCGGGTTCTCATTTTTACGAAGGTAAAGAATACATGAAGGCATTTGATATGTTCAATCAATACCTTAACTATCCTAACATTCCATTCCTTAAAGATAAAGGACTTGAAAAGGATACGCTAAGAACTTTGATTACATATTATTGTGCTCTTTCTGCAACACAAGCCGGTAAACCTGAAATTGCTGTTAAATACTACGAAATAGTTAAAGACTCAATTGATTCTCCATGGATATATGCCAGATTAAGTGAAGACTATGCCAACATGAAAGATTCAGCTAATATGCTAAGAATGTATCAGTTAGGTGCAGCAAAATTCCCACAGGAACAATTCTATACAAGAAACCTCATAAACTATTATATTAGTTTAAACAAAATGAGTGAGGCAATGACATGGATTGACGCAGCAATTAAATCTGATGAGAAAAGCGCAGTTCTATGGAATGTAAAAGGCAGAATTCTTGAAAATGACAAGAAAGTTGAAGAAGCAATTAAATGCTACGAAAAAGCTTTAGAGCTTGATCCTGAGTTGTCTGATGCTATGGGCAATATTGGTAGAATCTATTACAATCGTGCAGTAGAAGAGCTTGAAAGAGTTAACGCTATTAAAGATGACCGCACTTATATTAAGGAAAAAGCTAAAATGAAATCTATCTTCGAAAAGCCAAGGCCTTATTTTGAAAAAGCAAGAACTTTTAATCCTGAAGAAAGAGATTATATAATTGCATTACGTGGTATATATTACAATCTTCAAATGACAAAAGATTATGATACTATGGATAAACTGTTGAAAGAAAAAACAGCAGAAAAAAAGTAAAAAGTTTTTAATTACTATAGAAAAAAACTCAGGAATTTCTTCCTGAGTTTTTTTTATGTAAAAACATTTAAAAAGGAGACACACTCATTTAAAACTGAACACTATTTCATTCTATTCAACATAATATTAATTATAACAAAAAGGGATGTCATCCTCTAAAAACAAATAATGCTGTATCTGTATGAAATAATACCTTATGAGCCAGACTTGGATTGAAAAGTCTAGAAAACAAATTTCTTTTTTGCGCTGTAATAGTTATTGCATCAATTTGACGTTCTGAAATAAAATCATTGAGACTGTCTATAATATCATTTCCTTTTATTACGCAGTATGAGCTCTCAAGCTCAGGATATTGTTTTTTAAAGTATTCTTTGATTCCGGTAAGTCTGACTTCGTCCATTTGATTTGATTCGTCATTTGAAAAATGAATAAAATAGACTTTATAACCAAATCCTTTTAGAAGTTTAACCATCGAGTCAAAAGCAAGCAAATCACGCTGATCAAAACTGGTTACAAATCCGATTTTTTTAATTTGACTGAAATCATCAAATGGTGTATTTACCGGAAATGCAAAAACTGGAGTACGTGAACGGTCAATTATATCTGATGTTACAGATCCTAGTAAATCATGGTCCTTAGAATGTTTACCCTGAGTTCCCATAATTATGATAAATGGTTTATGCTTTTTGCTATACTGCAAAATCTGCTCTTCAGGTACACCTTCTCTGAACTTGCAAATAAAATCAATATCAGGCAGTTTACCATCATGAATATCATTTAACAACTGAGCAGTAAGCTCTTCCATATCTTCATGCATTTTTTTAGAATGCATACGTAAAGTTTCACTATTGCCTTCATCAAAAGCAAAGGCATCACTTACAGGCATTCCACCTGTATAGAAAGGACTGTAATAAGTGTGTAGAAATACAATATTTCCTCCAATGTTTTCAGCCATATTAAATGCAAATTTTGCGGCTTTCATTGTAAAATCCGAAAAATCTACAGGAACCAAAACTGTTAATGATTTTTCCTGATTATCAGAATCTATTGATTCATCTTCATTAAAATCAATGTTTTCAATAATTCTTAATGCAGCCGGCAAATCAGTTTCCTTAATTCTAACTCTTACGCCGGCAGATATGACTGGTTGTATAAGATTTACGTTGTGTAAATAAGTTTCAATGCCTTCAGATTCCAGAATACCTTTCAGTATTGTAGCCCTTTCATATGTATGAATGGCCAGTGTTACCAATTTTTCTTCCATGG
This sequence comes from uncultured Bacteroidales bacterium, assembly GCA_964522065.1. GTDB lineage: Bacteria > Bacteroidota > Bacteroidia > Bacteroidales > UBA1402 > UBA8389. The sequence continues at coordinate 8,843 of CAZFUO010000053.1, forward strand.
CTTTAAGTATTAGGGAGTTATTATCACCTAAGTTACTATAAAAAGTATGAAAAAAACAAGGGCAAGTGTTAAATAATGTTAACACCTGCCCTTGTAAAGAAAATATAATATTTTTTAGAAAGAGTACATCATTAGAGCAGCAACTCTATAATTTTCTGTAGATTCGGTTTTATCTATACTGCCATTAACAGATGACCTTCTACCCCACCCTGCGTTTGTATATTCAAGCTCTACTCCTACTTTCCAGTTTTTCAGATTGTATGAGTAAGTTGGTGTAATCCTGTATATATCGCTAACTATCATCTCGTTAACAGTATTTGCCTTATCGACTCCAAATCCATAAAATTTACTGTTGGCAGGTAAATCTTTATCAGGACCTAGATTTGAGGTGTAGCCTACAAACAATCCTGCAACGTGTTTTTTACCATAACAAACATTAATAAAAGAAGTTAAAGTATTAAATGGAATATAATCATGTTCAGGAGTTATTGCATAACCACCTATTACAGCATGCTCAGTCAGATTTTGACCGTAAATAGCTTTTGCTTTAATAGCAAGCAGATTTTTTGAATAAGATCCATAAATCATAGCAGCGGGAGTTGATAGTAGATTTTTGTTTATTGCGATTTCGCCAAGATTGTTTGTAATATATCTTTCAGGCAGAATAGACTTGTAATCAGCAGCAATTCCAAGTTGGAGACCAGAATTGTTAACCTCTGCAGAAACAAATAATTCAGGCATTATTGCATTTCTTTGATAATAATATGAATTTCCTTCAGGACCTGCAGATGTGTACATCATTTGATAAACCATAGCACCTGTGAGTTTTAACTTACCCAAATAGTTATTGTATTGTATCTGAGGACTTCTGTTAAAAGGCTGAAAAGGTGCACCTGTGTTTAAAGAAAGCATATTGGGCATCATTGATCTTGTAAAAAGGGGGTGCCATGTTTGACCTACCAATAAGTCACTATTCTTCCAACTTAACTGTGTATATGCTTGCCTAAGTCTTAATAACCAATAATTTGGTGCACCACCAAAATCAATTTCGATAACCGATTTGCTTTTAGATTTAAAAAGCCCCGGAGCGTAAAAATTAAAACCTAATCTTGTGGTAATACTTGAAAGACCGGCTGAACTTACCTCATTTAAATCTTCTCCATCTGCACCAGGAGCAGAATACATTGGGTAAAAAGAAAACAAATCCTGAACAGAATTATACATTTTTCTTGAATCGGCAAAAAAATCTGTTCTAACGAAACCGTACATCTCATAACGTGTTTCGCTTTTATCCTGAGCTAATAAACCAAAAGAGATTGTAAAAAAAGAAATAAAAATAAAAATGAACTTCCTCATAAAAACCGCTAATTAATTATTATTCAATTTATTGTATTATTTTATTGTATTTTAAGACACTCACCTTCAAGGTCGTAAGGTCCGGCAGCAGTAACTTTTACATTATAAAAATTGCCGGGTTTTATGAATGACTCTTTTTTTACAAAAACTTCAGGATCGACATCTGGAGAATCAAACTCTGTTCTGCCAATAAAATAATCAGCCTCTTCCCTGTCAATTATAACCTTTAAGACAGTGCCGACTTTTGATTGGTTAATTTCTTCAGAAATACTTTGTTGAATCATCATTATTTTGTCCAATCTCTCAGATTTTACTTCTTCCTCAATTTCATCTTTATAATGCTTGGCAGCATATGTACCCTCCTCTTCAGAATATTTAAAAGCACCCATTCTCTCAAATCTCATGTCTTTTACAAACTGACACAATTCATCGAAATCATTCTGAGTTTCACCTGGATGTCCAACCATTAAGGTGGTTCTTAAATGAATACCCGGGACTTCTTTTCTTATCTTCTCTATTAGATTGTAAGTGTCTGATTTATTTACCTTTCTACGCATTTTAAGCAGCATTTTATCACTAATATGCTGTAAAGCCATATCAAGATATGAGCATACATTTGGCCTTTCTCTCATAACCGTTAAAAGGTTTTCAGGAAACTCGAAAGGATAAGTATAATGTAGTCTTAACCATTCAACACCAGGTATAAATGAAATTTTCTCAACAAGTTCAGCCAATTTCATTTCACCATATAAATCTCTGCCGTAATAAGAAAGATCCTGAGCTATCAATTGAAATTCTTTTACTCCCTGAGAAACCAGTAGCTTTGTTTCTTCAAGAATTTCCTCAATAGGAACAGATAAATGTTTACCTGTAATAATAGGAATTGCACAATATGAACAAGACCTGCTGCAGCCTTCAGAAATTTTCAGATATGCATAATGTGAAGGAGTAGTAAGATATCTTTCGTTACCAAAATTACTATTCCACACTTCACCCAAATCTTCAACTATTTGTTTCCAGTTAAATTTTCCGTAAAACTTATCTACTTCTGGTATTTCTGTTTCTAATTCTGAAAGATATCTTTCAGAAAGACATCCCATTACAATCAACTTTTTTAAGTATCCTTTTTTTCTTGCGGCAGAATATTCAAGAATGGTGTTTATAGATTCTTCTTTGGCATCTCCGATGAAACCGCATGTATTTATAATGACTATACTACCCTTTTGTGGTTGTGTATCATGATTCACATCATATCCAAGAACCTTAAATTGCTTAAGTAATTTTTCTGAATCCACAAGATTCTTTGAACACCCCAGTGTAATAAGGTGTACTGTTTTATTATTTTTAGCCATGCTTAATCAATAGTGCTGAATAATGTATCAACAAATCTTCTTCTGTTGAAAATCTGAAGATGCTCCGGACTTTCACCAAGCCCGATATATTTAACAGGTATTCCAAATTGATCAGAAATGCCTATAACGACACCACCTTTTGCGGTTCCGTCTAATTTTGTAATTGCCAAAGTGTTGACTTCGGTAGCAAGTGTAAACTGTTTAGCTTGCTCAAAAGCGTTCTGCCCTGTTGATCCATCTAAAACTAATAATATTTCATGTGGAGCATCAGGAACCACTTTTTTCATAACATCTTTAATTTTTGTAAGCTCATTCATCAGGCCAGCCTTGTTATGTAGTCTTCCTGCTGTATCAATCAATACTACATCAGCATTATTGGCGGC
>CAZFUO010000054.1:0-11901 GCA_964522065.1 uncultured Bacteroidales bacterium
ATCGCTGAAAACTCCGGGCAACATATAATAATCAAAATCAGAGACCTGATTTTGTCTGTAAACACAATAATAATATTTTTCCCCTTCAGACATCTTATTTCTTGCAGAAATTACAGGCGCATCGGTTTTCTTACCTGATTCCCACAATTCGAGCGGAGTACTCATTTTTCTTGCATCAGAAAGTCTGGTTTCGGTATCGAGAGGTGAAACACCCATCATCACTTTAAGCCTCATACTCTGACCATAATATACTGTGAATGCATTTATTTCTGTGCTAAAAACATTATAAAGACAATTTTCAGGTTTTAAAAAATGCTTCTTATCATCAGCAGAATTACCTGCAGAACATCCCCCATATGTCCAAATAAAATAACAATCTTCAGGAAGGTTTTTACCTTCAACCTCCATAATTAAACCATTTGAACCCGTCAATGGTAATACGGTTATTTCAAGTATGCCCCTTTCAAGTACAGGATCTTTAATAACTAAAGACCAACCTCTGTTTAATTTTTTTATTTTTCTCTCAGCAGCTCTACTTAGCCATAAACTTTTATCTCCACAAGAAATACCGGTCAAAAAATAACCGGCAGTTTCAGGCATAAAAAAACCAAAGTCAGTTCCTTTTTGAGATAAAATACCCACACCATTATCAGCATCTCTCAGCACTGTGGTAGAATTATCTTCAGCTGAAACAGTAAAAACAATTAAGAATGAAACGATTATAAAAAAAAGCTTACCCATAGTCAGTTATTTTTTAGCAACAATCTTGTAAGTTTTACCTTCTTTGGTTGGGAAAATATAAATATAATGAGTCTCATTTTTATATCTTTCTTCTTTTACCCTGCTCTTTGCTCCTTTAATTTTAACAGGACAGTTAGTTCTTAATGTGCAATGAGATCCTTTCTCAGAAAACAAAACAGCTTTATCCAGCTTATTGTTTTTCCAGTTAATATCCAGCCTGAAGGCTCCTTTAGCCATTAAGCCTTTTACACTTCCTTCGCTCCATGCCTTTGGAAGTGCAGGTAATAAATGTAATTCTCCCAGATGGCTCTGTATAAAAAACTCACCAATACCTGCTATTGAACCGAAATTGCCATCTATCTGAAAAGGTGGATGAGTATCAAAAAGATTGTTAAGAGTTGACGATTTCAGCAGTTGCTGATACATCAGATATGCATGATCTCCATCCAGCAATCTTGCCCAAAAATTTATTTTCCATGCCTTACTCCATCCTGTTCCACCATCACCTCTCATTTCAAGTGTTTTTCTGCAAGCTTCACCAATTTTTTTGTCAAGAAGTGGAGACATTTGCCTGCCCGGATGTAATCCAAACAAATGTGATACATGCCTGTGCTCAGGTTCGACATCTTCAAAATCGTCATACCACTCCATTATATTTCCCTTTTTACCTATCTTTAAGGGACTGAGTCTTGACCTTTTATCTAAAATCAAAGCTCTGAATTCCTTATCTATTGCCAAAATCTCAGAAGCTTCCATTACATTTGTAAACAGATCCCAGATAATTTGCATATCCATTGCTGAAGCAATTGTAAGAGATTGAGCCTTTCCATTCTTGTCTAAATAAACATTTTCCGGAGAAGTGGAAGGTGCTGTAACCAGATAACCATCCTTTTCAACTAACCAGTCCAGACAGAATTCTGCTGCACCTTTCATAATTGGATAAGCAACATCCTTTAAATAATCCTTGTCTAAAGTGTATTGGTAATATTCAAACAGATGTTGAGACAGCCATGGACTTCCTAAAGCCCAGTTTGCCCATTTAGGATCGCCAACTCCTGCTCCAACAGGATTTGTCTGAGCCCATATATCAGAATTGTGATGCGCAGCCCAACCATTCATTTTATAATAATTTTTGGCTGTACTCCTACCATTTACTGCCATGTTTTGTATTTGTGAAATTAATGGCTGATACATCTCAGCCATATTAAGTGACATGGCTGGCCAATAATTCATTTGCAGATTAATATTTGTTGTATAATTACTGCGCCAGGGAGGATTTATCGAGTTACACCATATGCCCTGAAGGTTGGCAGCAATACCGCCAGGTCTTGATGATGAAATAAGTAAATACCTGCCAAACTGGAAATAAAGTTCTTCAAGATGCATATCGGCCATACCGTTCTTATAATCAGCAAGCCTCTTATCAGTTGGTTTTAAAGGAACTTCAGATTTAGTTAGATTTAATTCTACCCTGTTAAAATACTTTTGATAATCGGCAACATGTTTTTTAAGTAATAAGTCGTAAGCTAACATGGAAGCTTTATTAAGCCTTCTTAATGCAATCTCATGAGCATTTTTTCCTTCAGTAACAGGAGACTTATCAAAACCATTAAAACTGGTTGCTGCAGACAAAATTACAACAGCACTTGATGCATCAGATATTTTAAGCAGGCTATCAGATTTAGTCAGGATACCGTCTGTTGACGAAACTCTGATTCTGAATTCATAGTTCATTCCTTCTTTATCCATTGGTTTGGTTTTAGATGTAAAAACCAAATCATTTCCCTGCACTTCAGCCTTATAATCAACAATATGTCTTACTCCAAGAGTGAAATTAAGCTTACCTTTAATTTCTGATTTAAGTCTTATTACCAGTACTGAGTCTGGTGCTGAAGCAAAAATAGTCCTTTCAAAAGACACACCTCCCTGAGTAAATCTTGTTGAGCTTATAGCTTTTGAAATATCAAGATCTCTGTAATAGTTTGTAAGCGAATCTCTGTTATCATTGTAAATAACAAGATCTCCCAAAGGCTGATACTTTTGAGTATCAGGTCCTTGCATTTTTCTTAAAAGCTTAGCAGCGTCAGCATTTTTGCCGCTGAACAAAAGCTTTCTTACCTGTTCAAGGAAATTAGGAGCTTGTGGATTTGGATTTAAATCGGCAGGAGATCCTGTCCAAAGCGTTTCTTCATTTAATTGAATCAATTCTGTTTCAACATTTCCAAATATCATAGCTCCTAGAGCACCATTACCTACAGGCAATGCTTCATTCCAGTTTTTTGCAGGTTTATCATACCACATCAGGTAACGATTTCCCTGAGAAGCAATTGACATACAGACAAACAGAAGCACAATTGAAATAAGATACTTTTTCATATGATATTGTTTAGTTTCCGTCCGGTTTTTCAATTTCTACAAAGGGTGAAAGCGGCATATAAAAATCTTCAAACTTATCGGGAGTTGAAGGATTAAATTGCTTATAATCCTTTCTCAGATACTTTGATAGCCCGCTTACATTTTTTCTTATACCCTCTAAAACACATTTTGCAAGTTCATATCCACCATATGAATTAAAGTGAGTATTATCCTGAAGCGGCATAGGCTGATTTTTAAAAGTGTTTGCAGGATAATGTACAAATGCCTTTTTAGAATCTTCAACACCCCATGCTTCATATAAAATCTTACTCATTGCGTTAAGATCTATCAAAGCGACATTTTCATCTGCTGCTAATTTTCTTACAGCATCCGGATATTCCAAAAGTGTATTAACGATTTTACCTTCATTATCAAAATTTCTTCTGTGCATTGGAGTTACTAGAACAGGAATCGCTTTATTGTCTCTTGCTACTTTTATAAAAGTCCTCAGATTTTCTGTATAGTTACCCCATGGGCCTACACCTTCACCTTTTTGTTTCTGGTCATTATGACCAAATTCAATAAACAGATAATCACCTGCTTTAATTTTAGTTTCAATCTTTTTCAATCTTTTTGCACCAATAAAACTGCTCGCTGACTCACCAGACTCTGCATAGTTGGCAAATGAAACTTTTTCATTAAAAAAACGTGGTATCATTTGCCCCCACCCGCACCAGGGTTCGTTATCCTGATCAACAACTGTTGAGTTGCCGCACAGAAAGACTGTAACAGCGTTATCAATCCTCTCTATTTCGACTGCACAAACCGATGGATATTCATCATTAAACTCAATAGTCAGTTTTTTATTCCAGTTACTTTTGTTGACTTCTCTCTCCTTAATTTTTACTTTTTCTGAATTATCTATATCAACATATCTTACATTAGTAGTAAATATCAGCTCTTTAAACTCACCTTTTTTGGTTTTAACATGCTCAAAAAACAACCTTCTGGACTCTGCTCTGACAGTAGTAACAGCATCTCTTTCTCCATTACCTACCAGCACCTTAACTCTGTAGTCTCCCTCTGGCAAATCAACAGAAAAATAAAAACCTGTATTTGATGCTGATGCATCACCCTTCAAAGCATTATTACCAAAAACATATGACTTTGGCGGTTTCACAAAATCAAAACCATAACCAGTTGATTTGTTATAAACAGTTTGTTCGTCAACTTTAACGAAACCGCGGGCAGTCAGACCGTTACCAAAGTCAAACTTAAAACTGTCATTGCCGGAAGAAAAGGCAAACAGGCTAATCATCAAAAATAATAATACTAAAAACTGCTTCATTGTTGAATATTGTTGTTTTGACCATACTTTGATGGTGAATAATTAAAATGCGCTTTAAAACATTTGCTAAAATAAAACGGATCATCAAAACCAACTTTGTAAGAGACTTCAGCAACAGTTAAATTGCCATCAAGCAACAATGCTGCAGCCTTCTTCATCCTCTTAACTTTAATCAATTCATTTGGAGACAGTCCTGTTATACCTTTAACTTTCTTATAGAAGAGAGTACGCCTTTGTTTAGCCAGTTCTGCAAATTTATCAACAGTAAACTGACTATCTCCAATATGCTCTTCAAGAATGTTATCAATAAAGCTCAGGAAGTCCTTGTCTTTATCTGAGGAAGTAATAATATTACCATCTAAATCAAATTCACTAGAGAACCTCTTCTTTAATAACTCCCTTTGTTCTATAAGCTTAAACACTCTGACAACAAGATATTTAAGGCTAAACGGTTTCATAATAAATGCCTCAGCTCCACTTTTTATACCCTCCATCTGTTGCTCCATAGAAGAATATGCCGTAAGAAGTACAATAAGGATGTGGCATGTTTGGAAATCTTCCTTAAGTCTTCTTGTTACCTCAAAACCGTCCATTTCAGGCATCATGACATCGCATATAATTAAATCCGGATTGGTCTCTATAGCCTTCTGTAAACCCGATTTGCCATCTTCTGCTGTATTTACCATAAAGTATTTACTTAGCTCGTCTGCCAGATAATTTCTTATATCGCTGTTATCATCAATTATCAAAATATTATAGTTTGAAAGCACCGAATCTTCAATTTCAGGTAGCTGAATGTCTTCCATTTTTTCAGTAGGATACAAAGACTCTTCAGCAGTTTTGGAATGTAATATATCAAAGTGACTGGTTGCTATAAAATTTTCTCCATGATAAATTTCCGCATTTGTTGATAATTCTACAGTAAATACCGACCCCTGATCACCATTGTTATCATACCAAATTTTCCCTTTATGAACCTCAACAAATTCCTTTACCAATGACAGGCCCACACCGGTTCCGGCAGACGAAAAATTAATTTGCATAAATCTTTTAAACAAATTATCCTGCTTTTCTTTTGGTATGCCAATACCATTATCTTTTACAGAGATTCTACATGTTTTCATCTTATCATCAAAAGAAACCACAATCTCAATTCGACCGTTTTTAGGAGTAAACTTAAAGGCATTTGACAGCAAGTTGTACATAATCTTGTCAACTTTCCTGCAATCAATAAACATTTTATAGTTATCTGATTGCGAACTAAACAGATATTCGATATTTTTCTGCTCTGCTATACTCTGAAAACTTATATATATTTCCTTTAAAAAGCTAATAATATCAATTTCCTCAAGGTCAAGTGTCAAAACATTATTCTGAATTTTTCTGAATTCGAGCAATTGATCTATAAGCTTTGTAAGAATAACAGAATTGTTGTTTAATACTTTAATATAATTCTTAGCCTTTTCTGGTATATCATATGAGTTATTAAGGTTTTCAATTGAAGCCCTGATTAAAGTGAGCGGAGTTCTGAACTCATGTGAAATATTTGTGAAAAACCGTAACTTATAGTTTGTAAGTTCCTGCTCAACTTTAATATTATTATTTAATTTGTTGAAGTTTCTAACAAACCTGTAAATCACAAATATTATTACAGACAAAACAATAAGATATGTAAGATATGCATACCATGATCTCCAGAAAGGAGGGGCAATCTTAATAACAATCTGAGTAATATCTTTATTCCAGACACCTTCACTGTTGGTTCCTCTTACTTTAAAAATATACTCACCGGGAGGAAGGTTTTTATATGTTGCATTATTTATATGACTGACTGTACTCCACTCTTTATCAAAGTTTTCAAGAATATAAATGTATTTATTCTTAAGAGGGTCTTTTATTCCCAATGAGGCAAACTCAACAGTAAAAGTTCTTTGTTTGTAATTGAGCCTTATTTCTTCTGAATAACTTATAGACTTTTCTAGCGGCGACTCTTTATCTCCAACATTTACGTTTTGATTTAAAATATATAGATTTGTCAGTGTAACAGAATAGTTATTTGTATCAGGTACAAACGATTCCGGATTAAACACAAGCAAACCGTCCAGACTACCCCAAAGCATATAACCGTCCTGAGAAATTACATTTGCATTCTCATTAAAATGATTACCATATGTTTTGTCAGAGAAGTGATAAACAATAAAAGAATTATTCTTCTTATCAAACTTGGTTATACCACTTTCAGTACTTATCCATAAGTTATTCTCTCTATCCTGCAAAATACCAGAGACTATGTCACCTGAAAGACCATTTTTGGTTGTGTAAGGTATAAATTGCTCCGATTTGTTGCTGGTTGCAGGTATATACTTATTTAATCCACCACCTGCAGTACCTATCCAAACAATGCCTTCCTCATCTTCATAAAAAGACTTTATGTCATTACAGTTCAGGCCATAATTATTGCTCTGATCCATTCGGTAAATATTACAAGCATCAGGATTCTTAATAAGCTCTTCCGGATTAAATCTTATAATACCGTCATTTGTACCAGCCCAAATAAATCCTCTGCTATCCTGATACAGAGATCTGACATAACTAAGATTTCTTCTGTCATAAAAAAATCTTTTAAACTTAATTCCATCTGCGGTTTCGTAGGTTAAGTTTATTCCTCCTCCAAAAGTGCCTATCCAGATTCTGTCTTTATTATCTTTAAGGATGCTGAAAATTGAATTATGGCTTAAAGATTCATTGTTAGAGCTTTCACTAGATATATGCTCAATTTCTTTTAATGTCATCCTGTCTATAAGATATAGCCCTCTGCCTTTTGTTCCAACCCAGATTCTGTTTTTTGAATCCTCCATCAGAGCATAAGGATTTATATTTGAATATATTTGCTTTTCATTTGCCAACCTGCTGTCATACAAGTACAAACTACCGTTCTTTGTTCCCAGCCAGACATTATTGTAGCTATCTCTGTATATAGTTCTGACGTTATTATTTTTTCCCATCGAAACCTCTTCTTCGGGACGTATTATTCTAAACTTGTAATTCGGTTTTGAAACTTTAATCAATCCTGCATATTCGCTGCCTACCCACAAGTCTCCGTGATTATCTTCAATTATTGAAAGAAGATAATCTGATGCAGGACTATTTTTCCCGGGATTGTATTTGAAATTTGTTAGCAGCTCTGTTTGCGGATTGTAACAAAACAGGCCGTTGCCATATGTTGTAATCCAAATCAAATTTCTGGAATCTACAAAGACTACATACCTCTCAAGATCAATTACATTTACCAGATCTGATGGCATTAACTCAAGCTTTTTTACTGTTTGAGTCTGTGGATTAATATACCACATAAAGCCTGTATGATTGAACACCCAAACACCATTATTTTTATCTACTATAAATTCGATATTGCCGGTCAGCAATTTATCTTTTGCCCATTCGGGTTTCTCAAAAGTATGAGTTAGAGTATTTAATGTATAAAGCCCTGATGAACGGGTAGCAAATAACAAATCGCTGTTTGAAATTTTTACAACATAGATAAATGCATCTTTTATATCAGGAGATGTAAGCTTTCTAAAACTGTTACTTCTGGTATCATACTCCATAAAAGCTGAATTAGCAGTAGCAAAATAAATCTTATTGTTTAATTCTATTGCCTGATAAAAATGAGAATATTCTTCCGTGTTATTCTTAAATAAGGTATTACCTTTTATTGAATATAAACCCGACTGACCTCCTATCCAAATTACAGATTTTGAATCTTCAAACAAAAAACTGCACGAATACTTGTTTTTTGCAGAAACATCCTGTAAAAAAGGCATATAAGTAAAACCTTCACTTGTTTTCTTTATTCGTAAACAACCGTTACTATTACCCCATAGCCAGATATCACCATTTTTAGCCTGATAGTAGCTTGAATAAAATACTTTTTTCTTATCATTTCCAAGTCTGGAAAAGTTATAAAAAATATCCTTAACCGGATCATAGCAATTAAATTCGTTTCTGTAAGATTTTATCCAGATTAAACCTTCTCTGTCCTGAAAGATATCTTTAATACGATGATCAACAAGAGAATTAAGTTTTTTCAAATCTGGCTTGTATGACTGTAATTTATATCCGTCATATTTATTCAGGCCATCTAGTGTACCAGCCCATATAAAACCTTTTCTATCCTGAATTATAGCTCTTACTGTATTTTGAGTAAGCCCGTCTTTTGTACTCAACTGGCTGAATTGTATGTTTGAAATATCTTCAGCTGAAGTATTTAATGGGGTTAGTAAGACTAAAACAAAAAGTATATAATTAAGTGCTTTCATGCCGGAATAAGAGATAGGTTTTCAATTATCCAAAAATAATCAATTAAATTCAAAAAAGGCTTGTCCGGACTAAACCGAACAAGCCTTTTTTATATTAATCCAAAAAGATATTATCTACTTAATTCAATTGATTTTTCAATTGCCTGAGTACCGTCAGTATAAGTAATCTTCTTGATAAGTAAGCCCTTAGCATTCTTACCAACAACCTGACCTGTAGTATTGTAATAAATTACAGATTTTACAGCTTTTTCAGTCGCAACCTGATCCATACCTAAAATTGTGGTTTGCAAGCATATTAATTCTCCTGCATTACTTGCTTCATTCCAGAAAAATGCAAATTTAGCACCCACAGTTTCAGGAGTGTTCATTGTGATATCTTCACCATTTACCAAAATCTTATTAAAGCTAACATCGGCATTGCCCTGTACTTCAATAACTTTGATTTTTTGATCTTTATTTGCTGACTTAACTGTTATATCCAGAACGTTAAGATCTTCAGGATCTACAGCTGCAATTGTTGAGAAGTCACCAATTGTAACAATCTTATCATAATCTCCTTCATTAAAACTATTTGCAGTTAGTTTTAATGTTGATCCGGTTAATGAAACACTATTAGCTGTAATTGATCCGGCAAGTGTACCAATGTTAACTGCTATACCTGTTTCGGCAACAATATTTTTACCAACAAAAGTTGCAGCTGTATCAACCTTAATCTGAGTGATATTAGAAGAGATCTTGTTACCCGCAACAAATGTACCTCCATCAACTGTAATGTCTCCGCTGAACCACATTAGACCATTTACTGTAAACGAACCTGTACCTACCTTCTTGATTTTTAAAGGAGCTGCAATATACCATGTTGTATCACCTTCAGTAGTTTCAGGTTCAAATACTAATTCAGTACCTACATGCCTTGAAGGGAATTTTGTGCGTTGAGGTATTATACGACCATTAAATACAGCATCTGTATTCAGACCACCAATAACATATTCAATTGTACGGTTATCGGCAGTTACTGTGTTTCCTTCTAATGAAGATTTAGCAGTACCATTCAATTCACCAATTCTAACTGTAGTAGTTGCACCAGCTCCTGGAGTTCCATTATGTATAATACGAATATTGTCACCCAAAGTTACCTTAGCAATAGCTAATGAATTAGGAGCAACCGCATAAGTAACAGGCAAAGTATCCTGACTTGAAGCATCTGTAACATTAACCACAACACTTGTGTCAGTAAACGTTGTTGTAAAAGGTGAAGTCCAGTTATTACTATTTCCCTTACCTACCTGACCAATATTAATATTTACTTTTTTGAAACCTGTAATAGCAGGAGAATATGAATTATCAGAAATAACATCAATGTCTAATTCACCACCGTTACCTGTTATTGGAGCAGTAAAAGCTGCCTTTGGATTTAGTTGAAGTATAATATTACCAAGAGTTGTAGAATACTTTGTTGCAGCACCAGCACTGTTTATCATTATAGGATCAGGAGTATTGACTACTGCACCACCTGCAAGACGGTTATCAACACCAATTGTTGTCTCAGCATTTATCAATAAAGAACCTGAACCTTCAATTCTACCTGTTCCGCTAAAAGAATATCCATTTGCAGATATAGCAAAATTACCTTCACCTAAATTAATATTTGCTGGTATCTGAATTTCTTTATTAGCCACTTCTGCATTTGAAAATGAAGCGCCATTACCATTCTGGAAGCTCATTGCTGCACCTCCCGAAACACTAAAGTTGTCTTCAAGTTCACTCCAGTTAAATCCATTTGCACCTGTCCAAACATATGTACCGGCAGTTAATGTAGATTTCTTAAATACGACATCAAGACTTGCACCTGTAGCAACAACTACACTTTCTCCATCGTTATTTCCCTTACCTGTATTGGCAGCTAAAGTAGCTTCAGCATCATATGCATAATAATTACTACCTTCAATAAATCCTGCTTTATCTGATAATAAAAGATTATAAATTGTTGAAACCTCAAGATTTTCTACAATTCTGGAAGCCTTTGCTGTACCGCCCTGACGATCTTTATAATTAATAGTTACATTTGACAAACCTAAAGATTTTTCAGGACGATATACCTGGATATTGTCAATATTCACATTCAAGTTTGCATTTCCTCCATTTCCAGCATTACTTGCACGTGTATTCATATTTGAAATAATGGCAATATCATCTACGATTCTCTGTTCGACAGGAACTGTAGATGTTGCACTTGCCATTACAGGAGCTAAGAATGCTTTATCTTCTATAGTTTGAGTATTAGCTGGATCATCAATATCTGTTATTGTCAACTTAACAACTTTTTGTGTCTGGAAGTTAAGAACAGCTGTAATATGGTATTTTTTACCTGCAGCATAAGCTACATCCAGTTTTGTAGATGTATTAATTTTCGCAGCAGTTGCAGCGTCAGCTGCACCTCTTTGAAATCCGGGGTATTGACCAGAAACTATTGCAGGTCCGTAACGTTCGTTAGGGTCACCGGTAAATAATGAATCTATTTCCAGTTTTAGAGGCCCGGCTGCATCCATATTCATATAATGTAAGAAGCCATCACCAAAAACATAAAAGCCAAAAATAGCATCAATATAGCTATTATCTGTACTTACTTCTTTACTTTTTGTACCTGAAACAAGTAGAGCCAATGCATTTTTTGGTCCTAAAGTTGCACCGTTAATAATCCAGTCCATTTCCATGTACCAGATACCATCTTCGGGTTGGCCAATTACAGAATTACTTTGTGGAGTTGGAAAAAGCAAATCAGATCCTCTACTTCCAGAGCCACTACCTGTTGCTTTAAACACACCATCTCCAACAGCAGTTCCACCACTTCTGAAAATACCTGTTGTACCTGTTCTTACCTCCCAGCCTGAAGGTATTGCTTCTAAGCCATCAAAGTTTTGATTTATATGATACTTTTTGTAGTACCCGTCCGGTACCTGGGCGTTAAGCAGGCTAATACTACTTACTGCCAGAAAAATCAGCAATAATAAAGGAGTATTGATTTTTTTCATGATATAAAAAATTAAAAATTAAACAATAATATTTAGTGCTAATGTAAATGTTTTAAAATTTTTGAAAATGTATAATTGTTCAAATAGATGGATATTTGTACACTTA
>CAZFUO010000055.1:0-11887 GCA_964522065.1 uncultured Bacteroidales bacterium
AAAGCGATTTTCTGGTTTCACCGAGTTTGCTGTTTTGAACAGTTGTGAATGCATTTAATGCTGTTTGATAATCTAGATACATAAATATGATTTTACTTTCTTTAATTACAGACGATGCCCATCCGGCAAAAATAACATTTTTTTGAATTAAGTAATCTATTAATTGATAGGGTTGTTTCGAGAATTCTCTTCAAAATGCTTTGATGCTAACATTTGTAAGAAGTTAAAAGGATTATTACCGCACTCCCCAGCTTTGTTTCGCGATATAGTTAAAAATGGGAGGTTTACGGAGAGCTTGCTCGACGTCTCCGACAATTTTTAACTATGGAGCAAGAAACAAAGCGGCCAGATCTGCAGCAAAATGTTTTAAAGTTATTCCAAAAATCTCGCAAGTAATATATCTTCCAAAAACTTTAAACCTTTTCCGATCATATTAGTCTATATTAAGTGTAATTGATACACTAAAATTAACACTTAAATCTTTAAAACATGAAAAAGCACAGATCAAAACTGCTTCTGTGTCTGTCGATGTTGGTTATGCTGCCTTTATTTGTACATGCCCAAAAAGCCGGAGAAACAAAGGTCAGTATAGATGTCAACAAGCCCGGACATAAAATTTCTCCGACACTTTTCGGATTGTTTTTCGAAGACATTAATTTATCTACCGATGGTGGTATTTATCCGGAACTGGTTAGGGATATCTCATTTGAGGACAATGAACCTCTTAAGTACTGGAAAACCGCAGGTGATTGCACAGCAAAAGTTGATATTGGCGATGTCCAGAGACGCCAGACCAACCGCTTAAATCCTTACAACAGAAAATCGCTCGAACTGACTACCACAGGCAAGTTCAAAATAGAGAACGAAGGTTATTTTGGCATGAACATTGTCTCAGGTGATACCTATACATTTAATATTTCCGTCAAAACCGCGAATGTTTCAAACCCGCTTAAGGTTGAAGTTTTAAGCAGCAACAATACAGTTTTAGCATCAGGAGTTGTCGAACTTCCTCAGTTAAATACTACTCCTCAACAAGGCCAGAGAGGCGGTTTGGGAATGGGTGCACGAAGCGCGTGGAAAAACTACACAATAAAACTCAAAGCCAATGGCAGTGACCCAAAAGCTAAATTGAATATAACAGGCGAAGGCAATGGCGTTATCTATTTTGATATGATTTCACTTATGCCAGACAAAACATGGAAAAACCACGGTCTTCGTACAGACTTAGCTGAGGCTCTCGATGCATTGTCACCAACATTCCTTAGATTTCCCGGTGGTTGCTGGGTAGAAGGCGAAGATTTTGATCATATGAACCATTGGAAATATACCATTGGCAATCTTGATTCTCGTACTCCGCTTGATAACATTTGGGGATATAAAGCAACCAATGCTATAGGTTATCATGAGTATCTGGTTATGGCAGAAGACCTTGGAGCAGAACCGCTGTTTTGTATAAACGCAGGTGTATCTCATGCAGAAGTGGTTCCGATGGACAGAATGGGAGAGTGGGTACAAGATGCACTGGATGCTATTGAATATGCAAATGGTCCTGTAACATCATTCTGGGGTGGATTGCGTGCTAAAAACGGTCATCCGGCTCCATTTAATATGAAATATTTCGAGATTGGAAACGAAAATGGTGGTCCGCAGTATCATGAAAGATATGAAATGATAGCCAATGCCGTGAAAGCTAAATATCCTGATATTATCCTGATAGCCAACTATTGGGGTAATGATTATCCTAAAAAACCAACTCCTGCAATTATTGACGAACATTACTATAACCCACCCGAATGGTTTATTAAGAATGCAAATTTCTATGATAAATACGACAGAAAAGGCCCGAAAATCTTCGTAGGCGAATATGCAGTTACAAGTCAGGCAGGATTGGGTAACCTTAGGGGTGCTATCGGCGAAGCCGCATGGATGATAGGCATGGAACGTAATTCTGATATAGTTGCAATGGGAGCATATGCACCTTTATTGTGTAATTTCAATCATAAAAGGTGGCCTATAAATCTGATAAACTTCGACAGCTACAGATGGTTTGGTCTTCCAAGTTATTATGTTCAGGAAATGTTTGTAAACAATCAGGGTACATATTGGTTGCCTACTACAATTGAAAATGCACCAGCAATGGAATTGCCCGTAAGCTCAGGAAACTTTGGATTGAGTGTGCGTGGTGGTGTTGTTGAGTTTAAAGATTTAAGCGTTGCCTCTACAAATGGTAAAAAGCTAATGTCTGCAGGATTCTCAAATATTGATGCTTCATGGTCAAAAAATGGAGAATGGATAGCTGAGGCAGGCATTTTGAAACCGGTTATTGCTGCTCAACCTGAACAAGGACAAAGAGCCCAGGGCGGTTTCGGCGGAAGAGGTATGGGTGGTAACAGTATTTTTATGGGCGATACATTGTGGACAGATTATACCATTTCATTTAAAGCTAAAAAAGAAAGTCTGCAAAGTAATATTTCAATATTGTTCAGAAACAAAGGAAACAATGGCAGAGGTGCAGCAAGCTGGAATATTGCGGGTGAAAGAAGCAGTCTCAGACTTGGTATTTTGGACAATACTTCTGATGTGACTCTGGAAGCTGGTCGTTGGTATGATATTAGGCTTGAAATAAAAGGCTCGACAGTAAAAGGATATATTGACGGTAAGCTTGTTCAGGAAGTATCTCCTGCATCTCTTGAAGCTAAGGCTTTGAATGTTAGCGCTATGAAAGATGATAAGTCTGGTGATATTATAGTTAAGGTAGTTAATTCAGCTTATAGCCCTATTAGTACAAAAATTGCATTGAACGGTGCTGCCGGTCTGACAGGAAAAGGCAGTGCAACCGTTTTAACCTCAACAAGTTCACTTGATGAGAATACTTTGGAAAATCCTAAAAAGGTTTCTCCAAAAACAGAAACTGTAAAGTTTAAGGGAAATGTGATTGCAAGATCATTCCCTGCAAATTCACTTACAGTTTTAAGATTGCCGGTTAGGTAACTGGATATAGTAGTTAAGTAATTAACGAGGGTGTTTAAATATAAGCATCCTCGTTTTTTTATTCTACTTCACAAAATAATTGTTGTCATAGGGCTCCGGATTAAATATCGGACAGCAACCTGTTTCAGTAGTCGTGGTTTCCATAGTGTTGATATTTAGGATTTTTACAAAGGTACAATAATTCAGATTTAACTGGTCTGTTTATAAAAGAATGTTGTAAATTTGTTGTGTTATAATCAAATTTAAAAATGGCAGTCTCAAAAAACTATTTCAAAGCACTTGTAGCTATACTTTGTTTTTCAGCTTTTTCAATAAAAATTACTGCTGAGGTAAAACTGCCTCCGATTATTTCTGATAATATGGTTTTGCAGGCAAATGCGCCAATACATATCTGGGGCAAGGCAAATGCAGGTGAAAACGTAGTTGTGAGCTTATTAAACCAGACCAGGCAGGCAGTAGCCGATGCAAATGGTGACTGGCAACTTTGGCTTGATCCGGTTAAGCCTGCCAGGAATCTGGAGTTAAGAGTTAATGCCCAAAATGCAATTGTTGTAAAAAATGTACTTGTAGGCGATGTCTGGCATGCTTCAGGTCAATCAAATATGGAGTGGGACGTAAGCCAGTCTGTAAATGCAGACAAAGCTATAGCCGAAGCTAACTACAATGATATTCGTTTTTTTGATGCAAAAAGAAGTTTCTCAGATACTGTCGTTTCAGAAATTGAAGGTAACTGGGTAGTTTGTAACTCCGAAACCGTTAAAAAAATAACTGCTGCCGGTTATTACTTTGTCCTCGATTTATATAAGCGTTATAAGAAACCAATGGGTTTAATTGATACATCCTGGGGTGCAACCCGCTGTGAAGCATGGACTCCTGAATATGCTTTAAAGGCAGACAGCAGGTTGTCATACTATTATGAATCAATGACTAAACCTGCTAAAAATAAGGCAAAACCTTCTTCTATTTTCAATGGAGTTGTAAAGCCATTAAGTAAATACACTATTAAAGGTACTATTTGGTATCAGGGTGAAAATAACGCATACAAAGATGAGGCTTATAATTATCGCTACATGTTCCCCGCAATGATTCAGTCCTGGCGTAAGGAATGGGGGCAGGGTGATTTCCCTTTTATTTTCGTCCAGCTTTCTATCTTGTGGAAACATCCTTTTTGGCCTGTGCTGAGAGAATCGCAGACTGAATCTTTAAAATTGAATAATACTGCAATGGTAGTTACCTACGATATAGGTGATTCTACTGATGCACATTACAAAAACAAACCCATAGTTGGCAGCCGACTTGCTCTTGCAGCCCGCAAATTAGTTTATGGAGAAAATATAGTTGCATCAGGTCCTCAGTTTAAACAAGTTACAAAAGAAGGTAACAGTCTCAGAATCTGGTTTGATAATGCCAAAGGACTAAAAGCTGTAGACGGTCTCAGATTAAGAGATTTTCAGATAGCCGGACAAGATGGCGTTTATTATATTGCAGATGCAATCATAAATGGCGAAACCGTACTGCTCTCGCATCCTGCGGTTTCAAGACCTTGCAATGCAAAATATGCATTTAAAGATGTAACTTTAGGAAACCTGATTAATGCCGCCGGATTGCCTGCGGTTCCGTTCAGAACTGATATAAAAAACGGACTTTAATAAGCGGACATATGGATAAAAATATAAAATTTAAGGTACAGACTGTTATTGCTATACTTTCCTTTTTGATTTTCGCCGGTAAACTTATAGCTTATTTTTTAACAAATTCTGTCGGTATACTTACTGATGCTCTCGAGAGTACGGTAAATGTAGTAACAGGTTTTATTACTCTTTACAGTATTTACATTTCTCTAAAACCAAGAGATGGCAATCATCCTTTTGGGCATGGCAAAGCTGAGTTCCTTTCTGCTTCAGTCGAAGGTTTCCTTATAATGATAGCCGGACTGATTATTATTTTTGAGGCCATAAGGAGACTTTTTGTTCCATCAGAGATTTCTCAACTTGATACCGGTATTATAATAGTTGCCATTGCCGGTTTGCTTAATTATATTATTGGCTGGTATAGTATCCGAATCGGAAAGAAAAACAATTCCATTGCGCTGATTTCGGGAGGTAAGCATTTGCAATCTGACACCTATTCTTCTATAGGTCTGGTTGTTGGCCTTGTGCTGCTTTACATTACAAAACTTGCCTGGATAGATAGTGTCATTGCTCTGATTTTTGGTACAATTATTATAATTACCGGTTTTAAAATTTTAAAAGAAACCACTTCAAACCTGATGGATGAGGCTGACTTCGAGCTGATAAGCCGGTTTGGCAAAATGATTGAAGCAAACAAATCAGAAAAATGGATTGATATTCACAATTTTAAGCTGGTCAAATATGGTGATGTTTTTCATATTAACTGTGACCTGGTTTTGCCGTGGAATATCAGTTTGTCTGATGCTCACAAGGAAGGTGAAAAGTTGGAATCGTTATTTAAGTCTGATTTTTCTGAAGATATTCTGTTTAATTTACATACAGACGAGTGCTTCAAACTTTATTGCAAAAACTGTAAGATAGAAAATTGCAAAGAGCGTAAAGACGAATTTGTGTCTGAGATTACTTTTGATATAGAACGTTTTACCGGCGAAAGGGCTGAGTCTTAAATTTCAAAATTTATGTATGTCAGTATGTTCTTGTTTGAAAGATAATAAATATATTTTTCATAATTTTAATATAATTATTTAGGGATGTTAGAGTAGATGACTATATCAAGCTTCATTATACTTAAAAAATGTTCAAGATTGTTAGGTGTTATAGAATTACCTTCACAATTAAAGAAATAATAGGCTATGCCTCCACTTCCCATTTTCATATCAGTTACAAAGATATCGTTACCCTCATATTTAACAAGCCAAATTGTACCTTTATAGTCCTCAGATTGACTTTTGTCTGCTGTGTTAATTAGATTTGATAACCAAGGGATATTTTTGCCTGGATCTGGAATTCCACATGCTGTAATTTCTTCTTGACTTTTATCACAAGCTATAACACTTATTATTACTGATATTAATAATATTTTTTTTAATGTTTTTGTCTCCATATTATATTATTTTGCATAATTGTCTAATTCTAAGGTTGACATTGATATTAAATATTACAAATTTAAATGTATTAAGTTTTTATTGCTGAGTTTATTTTTAACTTTTAGTATTATATTTCCTTTCCCGCCTGTACTTTTAATTACAACCAGGGCTCTGCCATTCCAGGTTTTTCTTGAGTGGCTTGCATAAGATGTTGTATCCTTTAGATTTGCATTATCAGTGCCGGCAATTGTACCTGGACCTTCGATTTCAAACTTTAAAAGCTCTTCTGCGTCGGGGACTAATCTTCCTTTTTCGTCAATGATTTCTACATTTATAAATGCCAGATCCTGAGAGTTGTTGCTTAATTTCTTTTTGTCTGATATTAACCTTATTGAGTGTGGCTTGCCAGCGGTTTCGATAGTTTTGGTCTCTACTTCCTGATTATTGAGAACCGCTTTTGCCTGAAGTTTTCCGGGTTGATATTTTACTTTAAAAACGGCTTTGAATTCTTCATTTATACTTGTGGGCTTTTCTCCCAAAAGTTTGTCGTTAAGATAAAGCCTTACTTTAGGATATTTTGAATAGACCTCAACTTCAATTTCTTTACCCTCATAGCCAGACCAGTTCCATCTTTCCCAGGTAGGCCATACTGACCACATTGTTTCGTGAATTTTGCCGTTTAGTGGGTGAGGTTCTTTGACAGCCATGTATAATTTTTCATTATCGTTATAAAGCATACTTCTGTAATGTGAAATGGGTTTACGCCATCCTGTCAGGTCGACATCTCCGCAGTAGGCTCCATGCCATGGGAAGAATTCTTTTTCCCAGTGTTCTCCTGCCAACTCACCCGTATAATATGATCTGCCAATACCTGATTCTCCAAGATAATCCATTGCTGTCCAGACAAAATCACCGATTATAAATTTATGCGAAGTAACAAGAAGCCAGTTTTTAAAAGCATCGCGGGGATATGATTCTGTCTGAACAATTATTCTGGATGGAACTCTTTTATTGTCGCTTACAGCTCTGTGTAATTGATAGTTATAACCACCTATATCATGTGCAGCAAAAAGTTCATCAAAAATCTCCCAGTCGTTGTCCCAGGTTGTCATCGCTGAGGTTACAGGTCTGGAATTATCTATTTCTTTAACATATGAGGCAAGTTTTTTTGCTGTTTGAACAGCTTCAGGTTTTTTTCTTTCAATAATTTCATTGCCGATGCTCCACATTATTATAGATGGATGATTCATGTCGCGTTTTACCATAGACTGAATATCTTTTTTGCACCATTCATCAAAATTTAAATGATAGTCAAATTTATTCTTACTGTCCCGCCAACCATCAAAAGACTCATCAATTACCAGCATACCAAGCCGGTCACAAGCATCAAGAAAAGCCTCAGAAGGAGGGTTGTGAGAAGTGCGGAGAGCATTAAATCCTGCAGCTTTCATTAGTTCTACTTTTCTGAACTCAGTGCGGTCGTGGGCGGTGGCACCGAGGAGGCCGTTGTCGTGGTGAATGCACCCCCCATTAAGGATGACATCCCTTGAGTTTAGAAGAAAACCTTTATCCTCTGTAAATGAGATTGTTCTTATGCCAAAAAATGTTAAAATTTCGTCTTTCGTGTTTTTGTTTTCAATGATTTTCAGCTTCAAAGTGTACAAGTTTGGACTTTCTACTGACCATAATTCGGGCTTAATAACCTCAAAACTGTCCACGATTTCATTAACGTAACCGGCACCGGCAGTAAAACCAATAGTTTTATTAGCTTTTACTTTACCTTTACTATCTAAAACATAGGCTTTTAAGCTTAAGTTTTTATCGATATTAAGTTTGTTGTTTACAGTAGCTGAGAAGCAAATTAAAGCTTTTTTCTCATCAGCAACTGGCGTCGTAATTCTAACACCCTGATGCGCTATGCTAACCGGATTCTTTACAAATAGCCATACATGCCTGTAAATACCCGAACCGCTGTACCATCTGCAGTTAATTTGTTTTGAATTATCAACCCTTACAGCAATTGTATTTTTTTCACCAAACTTCAAATAATCACTTATATTATAATCAAATGAAGTATAGCCATAGGGATGCTCACCCATAGATTTGCCGTTTACAAAGACCTCAGCATTCATGTAAACGCCCTCGAAATATAATGTAAAATCTTGCCCCCTTAAATTTTCAGAAATGTCAAATGTTTTACGATACCATCCTGTTCCGGAAGGAAAATAGCCCCCCGCACCAGCCATAGGGTTGCTCTTGTCAAGACTTCCTTCAATACTCCAATCATGAGGAAGATCAAGTTTTCTCCATCCTGAATCGTCAAAACCGGGAATCGACGCGTCTTGAATATCTTTCATGCAAAATCTCCAGTCGTTGTCAAAAAGATTTTTCCTATCTAAAAGTAGGGTGTTGGCTGTCAGATTGTTGGATAATATTATAAAAAACATAAAGAAACAAATAGCAGGCTGTAATTTTTTTTTCATGGCTCATTATCAGATTTGAAGCATAAAAGTACTATATTTAGATAAAAATTACTAATCATGGGCAAGCATATAATATACCAGCTTTTCCCGAGATATTTCGGGAACCGCACTCAACATCCTCAAAAAAACGGTGACATAAAAATAAACGGTTGCGGAAAATTTGCCGATATCGACGATAAAGCACTTGATTCAATTAAAGAACTAAATATTACGCATTTATGGCTGACAGGAATTTTAGAACATGCAACAACTACCGACTATACTGAGTGGGGAATCATAAAAGACCACCCCGCAGTCGTTAAAGGAAAAGCGGGTTCGCCATATGCTATAAAGGACTATTATGATGTCGATCCAGACCTTTCCGTAAACGTCTCTGAGCGTATGAACGAGTTTGAAGCACTTGTAAAAAGATGCCACTCACATAATCTGAAGGTTATCATCGATTTTGTGCCAAATCATCTGGCACGCAATTATCATTCGGATGCTGCGCCCTCCGGAACCAGAGATTTTGGAATAGACGATAGAAAATATCATGCCTTCAACCCTTCGAACAATTTTTATTACGTTATTAATAAACCGTTTACACCTTCAATAGATTTGTATTGCGGTCAGGAAACCGCTTATACTGAGTTTCCTGCAAAAGTAACCGGCAATGACTGTTTTACTGAATCACCTGGTATTAATGACTGGTACGAAACCGTGAAACTCAATTATGGAGTAGATTATCAGGGGGGAGGCCATAAAAACTTCAATCCAGTCCCATCAACCTGGTTTAAAATGCTGGATATTTTGACGTTTTGGGTAGATAAGGGCATTGATGGGTTCAGATGTGATATGGCTGAAATGGTACCTGTTGAGTTCTGGGAATGGGCAATAAGCAGAGTCAAATCTAAAAACCAAGCAGTATTATTTATCGCCGAGGTGTACAATCCTGATCTTTACCGCAATTTTATTGAGAGGGGCGGTTTCGACTATTTATATGATAAAGTTGGTATGTACGATACCCTGAGAGCTGTTATTGAGCAAAAACGTCCGGCTTCAGATATCTCGGGGTGTTGGCAAAGTACAAATGACTTTTTGCCAAATATGCTTTATTTCCTCGAAAACCACGACGAACAAAGAATCGCTTCCGATTTTTTTGCCACAGATCCATTCAAAGCTATTCCGGCTGTGATGATTGCTGCGTTTATGAATACAAACCCCTTTATGCTTTACAACGGACAAGAGCTTGGAGAGAGGGGCATGGACGAAGAAGGTTTTAGCGGTGTCGATGGCCGTACCACAATTTTCGATTATTATAGTCAAACCACTCTGATAGAATGGAATAACAACGGTAACTGGAATTCTGAAAAACTAAACGATATCAGCCGCAGACTCAGAGATATTTACAAGATGATTTTAAAACTGGCCTCCAACGAAAAAGCCTTGAGCGATGGCTCTTTTTTCGATTTGATGTACTCAAATATTAATAATCCCCATTTTGATGCCTCCCGCCAATTTGCTTTTTTGAGGAGTTTTGATAATGAGATTTTGCTGGTTATTGTCAATTTTTCAAAAGAAAGCAAAACCGTTAAACTTAACATTCCCAAACACGCTTTTGATTGCCTTAATTACAGTGAGGCAAAAACCAAACAGGCAACCGAACTAATTACAAACAAAACATATACACTTTCATTTAATTCTTCAGAACCGCTAATTGCAGACATAGAAGGATATTCAGGAATTGTTTTAAAATTTAGAAATTAGACATTGAACAAATATTTATTTAGTGTTAATCTATAAAATTTGCATTTTTTTTAAATCTAAAACATCTATCTTTGCAAAGTCTTTCAGACATAAATCTCCAGAACTATATGAACGATACAGGTTATTTCAAAGTCTTTTCAGGAAGTAAATCACAATACCTGGCTGAAAAGATTTGTGCCAGCCTTGGTGTACCACTTGGAAAAATGAATATTCAGCATTATGCTGACGGTGAATTCTCGGTTTCGTATGAAGAATCTATCCGTGGCGATGTTGTTTATTTGATTCAGTCCACATTCCCAAGCTCAGACAACTTAATGGAATTACTTTTGATGGTTGACGCAGCCAAAAGAGCTTCAGCAGCAAAAGTTATTGCAGTGGTTCCTTACTTTGGTTGGGCAAGACAAGACCGCAAAGATAAACCCAGAGTCTCAATTGGCGCAAAACTTATAGCCGATTTGATGTCAGCTGCGGGAGTAGAAAGATTGATTACAATGGATTTGCATGCAGATCAGATACAGGGCTTTTTTAATGTTCCCGTAGATCACTTATATGCATCAACCATTTTCGTACCTTACATTAAATCTCTCAATCTTGAAAATATTGTAATTGCAGCCCCCGACGTAGGTGGATCGAAACGTGCAAATACATATTCCAAGTATCTTGACGTTCCTATGGTATTATGCCATAAAACCAGAGAAAGAGCTAATGTAATTGCCGAAATGAAAGTTATTGGCGACGTTAAAGGCAAAAATGTTGTACTCATCGACGATATCGTTGATACAGCTGGCACTCTGACAAAAGCCGCAACCATAATGATGGAAGAAGGTGCATTATCTGTAAGAGCAATTGCAAGTCACTCGGTTATGTCAGACCCTGCCACCAATAGGGTAGAAGAATCAGCCCTTACAGAACTTATAATGACTGACAGCATTCCATACAACAAAGAAAGCACCAAGGTAAAAATACTCAGTATTGCCGACATGTTTGCCGACACAATCGAAAGAGTATTTGACCACAGATCTATAAGTTCGCAGTATTTGCTGTAATAAGTGATTAGTTTTTAGTGATTAGTTTTTAGTGGCTGGTGCGAGATGGGGTTTGTTGAATGCCAGGCACTCGCTGCGCTCGTTAAACGCCGGGCGTTCGCTGCGCTCACTAAATGCCAGTGGGCTGCACTATATGCTGAACGGTATGCAAATGATATACTGAGACATCTTTAGTTGGTTTTATGAGAAGTTTGAGGTAAAACTTTATTGAAAAAAAAAATTAAAAAAAAATATTGGGCTGTTGGTTTTATTACCGACAGCCCATTTCTATTAAAGCATAATACTATTCAAAAAAAAACTATTCAAAAAAAATCTATAACCTATTCAAATATAGTCTATAACCTATTCAAATAAAGTTTAGCAGTAAGCGTCTCTGTGATACCATCTTTTCGGTTTAACAGGTAGAATCAAATTTCTCTATTGCTAATGCCCAAGTTGACCCCAGCGAACGCCCGGCGTTTAACGAGCGCAGCGAGTGCCTGGCATTCAGTGAGTCCAGCGAACGCCTGGCATTCAAAAACCCATCCCGCACCAGCCACTAAAAACTAAAAAACTAATCACTA
>CAZFUO010000056.1:0-11739 GCA_964522065.1 uncultured Bacteroidales bacterium
TCTTTTAACTTCTCACACATACGACGACCAAGATTCTCTGCGTTACTTACGTGTGTCAGACATGACAAAGCATCAACAGATTCACCATTAAGTAATATATCAAGTTTGGCAAGTTTTGACTCTCTGAAGCCGTTAGGGTGATAATCGAAAGATGCGTAACCTTTTGATATACTCTTAAGTCTGTCATAAAAGTCAATAACTATTTCTCCTAAAGGAATATCAAACAAAATCTCAACTCTATTGCCGGAAATATACTCCTGCTTAATAAGCTCACCTCTTTTTCCAAGGCAAAGTGTCATTATATTTCCAAGGAAATCTGTAGTTGTAATAACAGATGCTCTGATGTACGGTTCCTCAATTTTTTCAATTAATGTAAAATCAGGAAGCCCGGATGGATTATGAACATCCATGACTTCGCCTTTTTTAGTTGTTACCAAATACTGTACGTTAGGCACAGTGGTAATAACATCCATATCAAACTCTCTGTCAAGTCTTTCCTGAACAATTTCCATATGCAGTAATCCAAGAAAACCGCAACGGAATCCAAAACCCAGCGCCATTGAAGATTCAGCCTGGAAAGTCAGTGAGGCATCATTGAGCTGTAATTTCTCAAGAGACGATCTAAGGTCTTCAAAGTCTTCAGGATCTATAGGATATACACCGGCGAAAACCATAGGTTTTACTTCCTGAAATCCGTCTATTGAAACAGGGCAAGGCCTTTTAACATGAGTTATAGTATCACCTACTTTAACTTCTTTTGAAGTTTTAATACCTGAAATTATGTATCCTACATCTCCGCAGCTAAGTACTTCTTTTGGTTTCATTTCCATTTTAAGTACTCCGATTTCGTCTGCGTAATATTCTTTTTTTGTTGCAACAAATTTCACAAAGTCTCCTGTACGTATAGTTCCGTTTAAAACTTTGAAATATGCTATAATACCTCTGAAAGAATTAAAAACAGAATCAAAGATTAATGCCTGAAACGGAGCCTCTGGATCTCCTTTAGGACTTGGTACTCTGTTTATAATGGCGTCGAGTATATCTGGTATTCCTTCACCGGTTTTTCCACTGGCTCTGATTATTTCACTTCTTTTAACTCCAAGAAGTTCGATTATCTGATCTTCAACCTCTTCGACCATAGCACTGGGCAGGTCTATCTTGTTAAGTACAGGTATTATTTCCAGATCATTGTCAATTGCCATATATAAATTGGAAATTGTTTGTGCCTGAATACCCTGAGATGCATCAACTATAAGTAAAGCCCCTTCACAGGCAGCTATAGACCTGGATACTTCATAAGAAAAATCCACATGTCCCGGAGTATCTATAAGATTCAACAGATATTTTTCGCCATTTACAAAATAATCCATTTGTATGGCATGACTTTTGATAGTGATACCACGTTCCTTTTCAAGATCCATGTTATCAAGCATCTGATTTTCGGTGATAGCAATTGTATGAGTATATTCCAACAATCTATCAGCTAAAGTGCTCTTACCGTGGTCAATATGAGCGATGATACAAAAATTACGAATGTGCTTCATTTAAGAAAGTCGCATTAAGTGTGTTAAGAGGTGCAAATTTACATTATTTCGAGTGAAGACAGGCTATCTGACTTAAAAATAATTGTACTTTTGCCATTAAGTACTATAAATAAATATGACAGTAGCAGAAGCAAACAATCTTTATGACAAAATTGTAGGTCAGATATTACACTCAGACCTGAGAGAAGCATTTGTCAATTTGAGTTATTTAATTCAACAAAATGGCTTTGGCTTATCATTCGATCAGCTAAACGAACTTGAAAGCAATTATCGGTTTCTGCTTAAGTTCAAATTAAAGGGAGTAGAAGATCCTGGCAGAGAAAAAGTCTATGCTGATATTAAAAGGAGGGCACTTGATTTGACTGACGAAGCAATGCATATCTGGATGAGTATGCGTTCTCCCAGCATTTATTATGATAAATTGAGAGCAGCCAGAATAGAATCAGACTCAAATCCGGAAACTCTTTTTGCAGAGTTAAAGCAGGTTGCTGATAAAATGCTGCTTGCCGATTTGATAAATGATTCTGAGTCCAGGCTTGAACAATTGTCTCAGATGGTGAGGTTGAGAGAGCGGCTTTCTAGCCAGATATTTTACAAACTCTGGACTTCAGGAAACTGGTCTGTTCAGGATTTGCCCTTTTATACACAGGTTTTTGAAGAAATCTCAATCTCAGATAATGAAAAGTCCTTATTTGTTTCAGCAATATTCCTTGCAGTAATGCAGCGATTTGATGAAGAAAAAATCTTACTCTTGCTTGATTTATGTTTTAATACAGATCAGGAAGTAGCACAAAGGGCTTTGGTAGCAATAGTAGTACTGATATACTTATATGATGACAGATTGCATTTGTATCCATCTATAAGTAACAAGTTTTCAATCATCATGGACAATGAGAAAATGAAAGCTTCATTATTCAGGATTTTCTATCAACTAGTCAGAGCAAAAAATACTGATAGTGTGACAAAAAAGATGCAGGAAGAAATATTGCCAGAAATGACAAAATTCGGGTCGGCAATAAATGACAAATTAAAGCAGGATTTTAACGAAGACAAGCCAGAAGATTTTAATCCTGACTGGAAAAATATGATGGAAGATTCCAGCTTTTCTGTTAAGATGCAGGAATTTTCTGATATGCAGTTAGAAGGTATTGATGTATATATGAGTACATTCTCAGGACAAAAGTTTTACCCTTTCTTTAATGAAATGTCAAACTGGTTTCTACCATTTTACACAAGTCATTCATCATTAAGCGGATTGTTTGAAAATACTAAAGGTCCAAATGTCATGGATGCTGTATTAAAATCGGGCTATTTATGTTCATCAGATAAGTATTCATTTTGCTTTAATATTTTACAGATACCATCAAGTTACAGAAGTTCTATGGCTTCATCGATGAATGTTGACAGCGAAATGTATGAAGAATTTAAAAAGTCTGAAGCAGCCATGAATCCTGCATTTTTGAAGGAGCAGATATCAAACAGGTATATTCAGGATTTATACAGATTCTTCAATCTTTTTTCCAGAAAACGTGATTTTAGAAATGTATTCTCCTTTCCAATCGATTTGCATAACAGTATAAATCTTGGTAAATACCTTTCTGACGAAACCAGCCTGAAAAAAATCTATATTTTATATCTTAAAAACAAAAATTATAGAAGTGCATTGAGAATTATTGATATTTTATTGAAAATCAATAAGACAGACTCTGAGTTGCTACAAAAGAAAGGTTATTGTCTTCAACAGCTTGATCAAAAGCAGGAAGCTCTCGATGCATATTTACAGGCAGATTTGGTTCAATCAGATAGCTTGTGGACATTAAAAAGAATTGCCGCAATGTACAGAGGTTTGAAAAATCCTTTAATGGCAATTGAATTCTATAAGAAAGCTGAAGTCATGAGTCCCGGAGATGTTAGTCTGGCATTTAATATTGGTCATGCTTTAGTAGAAGCTGGTGATTATAATTTAGCACTCGAGTATTATTTTAAAGCTGAAGTGTTGTCTCAGGAATCTTTAAAAACCTGGAGACCTATTGCATGGTGCTCAATGCTTTGTCATAAATTTGACCAGTCCGCAAAGTATTACCAGAAAATACTTTCGTCAAAACCACTTATTGATGATTATCTTAATGCAGGTCATCTTGAATGGTGTAAGGGTAATCCATTAAAAGCTATTGATGTATATAAAAAAGGAATTAAGTTAACACATACTCCATTTCAGGATTTTTTGGATATTTTCACTAAAGATGTAAAAACACTTACAGATCTGGGTATAAAAGAAGAGGATATTCCATTTGTAAAAGATGAATTATTTTACGCTTTAGAAGAATAATATGAATAAAATTTCAGTTTGGATTTGTCTGGTATTTTGTTTTGCAATAAGCTCATTAATTGAGACTAAAGCAGAGAGTAGTGACTCTTCAGTTATTTTTAATGCTGATTTCTATAAGAATGAGGTTAAAGATTATGAATTAATCTACAGTAATTATACCTTGAATGGTGTTGATACGACATCATTAGAATCTGTAAAATCAAAGCTGAGTATATTTATACAAGATTCAACGACAAATTCATATATAATAAAATGGACATTAACAGATTTTTCTGTTAATACCAGTGAAAGGAATATCTTCGATTTAGTCCGTTTAGCAAAACCTGTAAATCTGGTTTTCAGGACATCCAGACATGGTATTCTTGCGGATTTTATAGACTGGTCAGCTGTTACTTCCAGTTTGGACGAAGGTATAGGAAAAGTAATTGAAAAGTATTCTGACAGAAAAGATTCTTCAGCAATAGATGAAGTAAAGCGAATATTTTCATTCAGAGAATTATTTGAGGCAATGATACTCCGATCGGTCAATATGTATCATCAGGCTTATGGTCTGGGATATGATTTAGGTAAAGAAGTAGATGTCCCTTCTGAAGTAAGCGGAACCGGTTTGCCCGAGCCTGTAAAGTGTATTATCAGAAAGAAACTTACAGGATTGGATAAAGAAAATTCATTAGCTGCGCTTTCTACTGCAACTTTTATTGATAAAATTGATTTTAAAACTATCTTTAGCAAGTTTTATCCCGATGCTCAGATACCATATGCCGTGCAAAACCAAACCATAACAGGAGGTTTGATAAGTCATTATAAAACAGGATGGTTGATTTATACTTTTGAGCAAAGAGAGAGGAATTATTCAAATGCATGTGCAGGGGAGATATTAGAAATAAGAAGTTTATAATAATAACAATATTAAAAATTATTTGAGATGATTGAGAGAATACCTTTTGGTAATTTACCTGATGGGAGAGAAGTAAGTCTTTTCAGATTTACAAGTGAGTCAGGTTCAGTTGCAGAGATAACAAATTATGGTGGAAGACTAGTCAGAATAATGGTTCCAGATAAAAATGAGAAACTTGTTTCTGTAATAAAAGGATATGATAACCTTGAAGGCTTCTTGCTGGATGGTGGTAATTATCTAGGTGCAACTTGTGGCCGCTTCGCCAACAGAATAGCTAAAGCAAAATTTATTGCTGACGGTGAGGAATGTACACTGGCTGCCAATAATGGTGAAAATAGCTTACACGGAGGTATTGAAGGTTTTCATATAAAATTGTGGGATGCAAGCATTGAAGGAGAAACAGTTATTATGAAGTATGTTTCTAAAGATAATGAAGAAGGTTTTCCCGGAGAACTAAGTGTTGAAGTCATGTTTACATGGTCTGAAACTTGTGAGTTGAGCATGCTTGTAACTGCCAATACAACAAAGTCATGTCCTGTAAATATTACAAATCATGCGTACTTTAACTTAAATGGAGGTGGTGATATACTGGGTCATGAAATGAAATTAAATGCAAATAGATTTATACCTGTTCATTCAGATGCAATCCCAACAGGAGAAATCAAATTTGTTAAAAATACAGCATTTGATTTCACTGATGCCAAGCCAATTGGTAAAGACATAAATAGTAATGACGAACAAATCATTAATGGAAATGGCTACGACCATTGTTTTGTCATAAATAAAGAAGAATTCGGTGACCTTGTACTTGGTGCAGATGTTTATTCTCCGGAAACCGGAATCGGACTTAGAGTTTACACAACAATGCCTGGAATACAGTTCTATAGCGGTAATTATTTGACAAGTCAGGTGCCTGGTCTTGAAGGTGAATTATATTCTCAAAGGCAAGCATTTTGTCTGGAACCTGAATATTTCCCGGATAGTCCAAATCAAAGCGGTTTCCCAAACTGTATCTTAAGACCTGAACAGACATATCAGGAAACTATGATTTTCCAGTTTTATTGAAGTTTCGAGTTTCATGAAA
Source organism: uncultured Bacteroidales bacterium (assembly GCA_964522065.1). Taxonomy (GTDB): domain Bacteria; phylum Bacteroidota; class Bacteroidia; order Bacteroidales; family UBA1402; genus UBA8389. Next base: position 5,856 of record CAZFUO010000056.1, read on the forward strand.
AAAGAAAAGATTGCGTTCGAACTCAGGCAGGATGATGAGTACATACAACTCATTCAATTACTTAAAGCTACCAATATTGCTTCAACCGGTGGTGAGTCGCAACAAATGGTAACTGGTGGACATGTCAAGCTAAACGGACAAACAGAGCTCCGAAAACGCGCAAAAATAAGAAGAGGAGATGTGGTGGAGGCGTTTGGGAAGGAGATAGTGATTAGTGATCAGTGATTAGTTTTTAGTGAAAGAGTTGTTTGAATTAATGCCGGGCGTTCGCTGCGCTCACTAAGTTCCAGGCAGCAATAGTTATGGGGAATGTGAAATATCATAAAATGAAAAGGGCTGTCGGTTTTATTCCGACAGCCCTTAAATATTTATGAGGCATTAAAACCTATTAATCATTAAAATAGTCACTCATTTGTAATTAATGCCACACCGCCTTTCATTTACAAATACCAAAGGCTTCTCGTTGGCACTAAAAACTAACCACTAACAACTAATCACTAATCACTAATCACTAAAAAACTAATAACTATTAGAAGCCGCCGCCTCCGCCAAAGCCGCCACCGCCGCCTCTGTTACCTCTGTTGCCACCTCCGCGCATCATATCGCTACCTGTTGCGCCACCACCAAATCTTGCGAGTTTGTATGTGAAGCTAACCATGAAGTAAGATGTTAATGTGTTAAATCTGCTTAGCGATCTGTAGTTGTCTCCAATGCTTTCTCTGATGTTCAGTCTTTGTTGAAGTATATCAAACATTCTAAGAGTAATATTCCCTTTTTTCTTGAATACTGACTTATCTATTGATGCATTCCAAACAAGTTCATCCTGGTTGAATGATGAATACCCTTCACGTGTGGTATAATTTATATCTGTAGATACTGTAAAGTTGTATGGTAAATATAAGTTCACGTTACTTGCACCTGTCCAGTCCCATGTTTCTTGTCTTCTGTTATTGTTCAGGTTGTTTTCTGTTCCTGAATATCTTACAGATCCTCTAAGGCCTATTTCTATAACATCTGTATTGAATGTTAATGAAAGATTTTCACTTGCACCCCAGTTTTTTGTATCACTAAGGAAACCTAATCTCAGAATTTCATTATTTTCATCTATAAATGGATTTTCGTTTCCTGTACGATCTGAGTAACCGTATCTTTTGCTATAACTTACTTCTGTTCTTGTATTAAATTGTAAACGGTTTTTTACAAGTGGAGTGTTATACATCATATTTGCACTAGCATTAAATGGTGCTTTACCTGCATTTACAGTCTGTGTGTATTCTTTTCCGGTTTCGTCGTAAATACTGTTTGAAACTAAAGCGTCTTTTGTAAAGTTGCCGTTTAAACCAGCACTGAATGATGAAAATCTGGTTTGATTGAAAGTAGAATACATTAAACCAAGATTTTGACTGTATGATGGCTTCAAATCGGGATTTCCGATTGGTTCACGCATCAGGTTGTCGTTATTTTTTACAGGTTGCATTTGTTCAATGCTTGGCTGGCTTGTACGGCCTCTGTACTGTAATCTAACAAACTGTCTGCGACCGAAATTGTATCTGAACTGTGCTGATGGAGAGTAGTTTAACACTATATTTTCTCTGGTAAGCTCTTCGCCGTTCTTATAGAAGTTTGTACTGTAAGTTTGAGAAGGCTCAGCTCTTAGGCCAATCATATAATTATAATCTGTTTCCTGGTGACGGTAGTTTAATTCTAAAGCCTCATTGAAAAATCTGTTTTTAAATTCGTTGCTATATGTTGAATCAAGTACAGTATAGTCTCCGTTTGTATCCTGATCATATTGTAATTTTTCTGAAGTTCTGTTGTTAGAATTGTATGAAGCTGATAGTTCAAGGAAGTTTTTCAAATTAAACAGTGGTTCAACAAACGAAACTCGCATGTTTGTACTATAGGAATCTGAAACATTGGTATTTCTTTGATCAATTTTAGAAGTTGCTGTTCTGGTATTCTTAATTGATTTGTTAAAACCTTCACTTTCAGAATTGTTGAAAGATCCTCCAAAATTCATTGTAAAAGTTCTGCCTTTTTTCTGAGTCGATTTTCTGTTGAAAATTAAGTTGACACCAGCATTCTGACCTTCACCTTCACTGTAGTTATTTGTATTTCCCCAGCTTATCGTATCCAGTTCTTCAAAATACCTGTTATTGTTTGAAGAGTTACTGAAACTTTTGTTCATACCAATATTTGGTTGTACAATCAAAGTTGTTACAGAGTCAATATTCCATTCCATTTCCAGTCTTAAGTTGGCCTGATGGTTTTCTCTTTTTGAAAGTGATTCGCTGTAGTTTGTGAAAGTGCTTCCCTGCATCCAGCTTTCTCTTTCAGAAGAGGTTTCGGAAGTATTTGTAGAATGGTTATATGAAGCGTCACCACCAATTTTCAATTTACTGCTAAGTTCAGTATTATTGTTAAGACCAAAGTTTTGAGTCTCGGTAATGCCACCGCCTCCGCCACTCATACCGCCACGACCTCTACCGCTACGCATTGAGTTTGTATTGTTAGCCCCACCAATAATAGCAGACTGAGATTCACCGTTAAGAATATTAATAAAGGCGTTTGCATCATATCTGAATCCTTTATCTTTATCTGCACCACCACCGGCAGTAATGTTACCAAATACTCCTTTTTTTCTGTTAGCTTTGATTGTAAGGTTAATAATTCTTTCAGTATTATCATCTTCGAAACCGGTAAGCTCAGACATTTCTGATTTTTTGTCAATTACCTGAACTTTGTCAACCATGTCAACAGGTATATTCTTTGTAGCCATTTGAATATCTCCGTCAAAGAATTTTTTTCCATCAACACGAATCTTCTTGATTTCTTCACCATTTACGGTTACTTTTCCGTCTGCATCGACAGTAACACCAGGAAGTTTTTTCAGTAATTCTTCAACTGCTGCATTTTCAGCAAGCTTGTAAGCTGCTGTATTATACTCAATTGTATCTCCTCTAACGTTCATTTGCGCTGCCATTCCTCTTACTTCAACTGCAGCTAATTCATTATCTTTTTGCTCTACATATATATTTTTAAGCAAAAGGTTTTTTCCTTCCATTTTTACGGGTGTGAAGCTGTTCTTGTAACCAAGATACTTTACTTCAATAAGGTAATCTCCATCTTTTACTTTAGATAAGGTAAATGAACCCCTGCTGTCGGTAAGTCCACCCATAACTAAAGTTGAGTCAGATTGTTTAAGTAAACGAACGGTTGCCATTTCAATAGAACCTTCATTTGATTTATCCAGTATTTTTCCCTGAATAGATCGTTGAGCAAATGTTGCAATACTGATTGTTGTTAACAAAAATAGTGTTAATGTCAGCTTCTTTTTCATAATATTTATTTTGTTTTATCTTATTTTTTCTATTTGGTTGCCCTAATTCATTTCGTTTGTCCTTTGATATTCAATATTGCATTTGGTTTAAAGTCAATCGGTGAAAAAAACCTTTTTTTTCTTCAACTTTTGATTTAACTTTGCAAATGACAGTAAAAGCCGTGGTTTTATTATTTTTTTTAAGGCTTTTAAAGCTTTTTAATCGGTAAATGTAATTAGAGGAAATATCATAATACGATTTATATGAAGACAAATTATGAAGTAAGGTATGCGTCTAACCCTTTAGATGCAAAGAGTTATGACACTACCAGGTTGAGAAAAGAATTCCTGATAGAAAATCTTTTTGTTCAGAATGAGGTCAATATGATTTATTCAATGTTTGACAGAATGATTGTAGGAGGAGCATTACCAGTAGGTGAAATTCTTAAGCTTGAAGCTATCGATCCACTCAAAGCACCTTGCTTTCTTCACAGAAGAGAATTAGGCATTTATAATGTAGGTGCCGGAAAAGGTATTGTTAAGGTAGGAGATGAGACTTTTGAACTGGAATACAAAGAAGCCCTTTATTTAGGCGCCGGAGATCGTGAGGTAACTTTTGAAAGTGCAGATGCTGGTAAACCTGCTAAATTTTATTTCAATTCGTTAGTTGCTCATAAGACCTATCCAGATAAGAAAATAACAAAAGCTGATGCTGTTTGCTTAGAGCTGGGTACAATGGAAGGTTCAAATCATAGAAATATTAATAAAATGATGGTTAACCAGGTTTTACCTACCTGTCAGTTACAGATGGGTATGACTGAACTTGCTCCGGGGAGTGTTTGGAATACTATGCCTGCGCACATACACAGTCGCAGAATGGAAGCATACTTTTATTTCGAGGTTCCTGAAGAACATGCTGTTGTGCATTTTATTGGTGAACCTACCGAAACCAGACATATCTGGATGAAAAACGATCAGGCAGTTTTATCTCCTGAATGGTCTATACACTCAGCTGCTGCTACTTCAAATTATACTTTTATTTGGGGTATGGGTGGTGAGAATCTCGATTATGGAGATCAAGACTTCTTTAAAAATACAGAATTAAGATAATTTACTTCAACTAAATATTACAAATATGAATATTTTTTCATTGGAAGGTAAGATTGCACTTGTAACAGGGGCTTCTTATGGTATAGGAATGGCTATAGCTAAAGCATTATCTGCTGCCGGTGCAACAATAGTATTTAATGATATCAAACCTGAATTGGTTGAAAACGGTCTTGCTGAGTATAAAAAATCAGGGATCAATGCAAAGGGTTACGTATGTGATGTAACTAACGAAGATCAGGTTAACGAAATGGTTGCCAAAATTACCAAAGAAGTTGGTGTTATTGACATACTTGTAAACAATGCAGGAATAATTAAAAGAATTCCTGCTGTTGATATGACAGCTGCTGAGTTTCGTCAGGTAATAGACATTGACCTTAATGGTCCTTTTATTGTTTCTAAAGCTGTTGCTCCTGGTATGATTGCAAAAAAATCAGGTAAAATTATCAACATTTGCTCAATGATGAGCGAACTTGGTCGTGAGACAGTATCTGCTTATGCTGCTGCAAAAGGTGGTTTGAAAATGTTAACAAAAAGTCTTGCTTCAGAATGGGGCGAATTTAATATTCAGGTAAATGGTCTTGGACCTGGTTATATTGAAACACCACAAACAGCACCCTTACGTACACCTGGTCATCCTTTTAACGAGTTTATCATTTCTAAAACTCCTGCAGCTCGTTGGGGTAAAACTGAAGATCTTGAAGGTCCTGCAGTTTTCCTTGCATCACCTGCATCTGATTTTGTAAACGGACATATATTATATGTAGATGGTGGTATTCTTGCATATATAGGAAAACAGCCTAAATAATGATGTTTAAAACTACATAATAATACCGGCAGAATAGAGAGGTTATCCTTTTTATTCTGCCGGTTTTTATACATTTTACCATGAGAAAAATACTACTATCACTTTTACTTGTGTTTGTATTAACTTCCTGCAATAAAGTTGCTGAAATCAGTGTTTTTAATAATTCTGAAGTAGACAGAATAGGAGAGATGGTTGAGATATGTCTATGCAATCTTCCTGAATTTGATGCTGATAAAATTGTAGTTCTTGATACTGCAGGTAGGCAGGTTCCATATCAAATCTTATATAAAGGTGGCAATAAACCTCAGGGATTAATATTTCAGGTAAGTCTGGCAGCCGGAAAAAAGATCAGTTTTACCGTACGTGAAGGTGAACCAGAGAAATTCGAATCAAAAACCTTTGCTCGATTTGTTCCTGAGAGAAAAGACGATTTTACTTGGGAAAACGATAAAATTGCATTCAGAGTCTATGGACCTGCACTTGCACCTGAAAATCCAAGTAATGGTGTTGATGTTTGGTATAAAAGGACAAACACCTTAATAGTAGATAAATGGTACAAAAATGATCTTGCCGGAGTTGCATCCTATCATGATGATCATGGTGAAGGTCTTGATTGTTACAAAGTGGCTCATACACTTGGTGCCGGTGCT
>CAZFUO010000057.1:0-11683 GCA_964522065.1 uncultured Bacteroidales bacterium
CCAACCTCACTGCTAACATTTATTGTGCCTCTGTGTAAATCGACTAACTCTTTAACAAGATTTAGTCCGATACCGGTTCCGGGTATTTTTGAAATTTCACTATCGGTAAAGAATCTTTCAAAAACATGCCCGAGCTTTTCTTTAGGAATGCCCTTACCCTCATCCTGAACTATAACAATGGCTTCATTTCCTTCAACCTTTGTTTTTACTGTTACAGATTTACCACCAGGAGTAAATTTGAATGCGTTAGACAACAAATTATAAATTATTGTATCGTACTTCTCTCTGTCTAAATATACATTAACACCCTCACTTTCATCAACTATACTGTAAACAATACCCCTTTCGACAGCTGTTGGTTCAAAATTAGAGGCAATTCTTGAGGTGAAAGCACCAAAAGGTGTTTCTTCAACCATCAACTGCAGTTTTTTGTTTTGAATCTTTCTGAAATCGAGCAGCTGATTTATGAGCCTTAGCATCCTGTCGATATTTCTTTGTACAATAACAAGATTTGAACGAGACTCATTGCTTAGATCTTTATCTTTTAGTACATGCTCAACAGGGCCTGATATAAGTGTAAGAGGGGTTCTGAGCTCGTGAGACATATCGGTGAAAAACCTTAGCTTTAAATTTGTCACTTGCTGCTCTACTGCGACCTCACTTTTTAATCTGTAAATTGTAACAAAAAAGTACAATGCAATTACAAATATGCTTAGACCGATAAAAATATATAAAATTACAGCCCAGGTTGTTTGCCAGAACGAAGGCTTAATAATTATCTCTATATGCCTTTCATTATCCATCCAAAATCCCTCACTATTTGTAGATCTTACCCTGAAAACATACTCTCCCGGGCTTAAGCTGGTATAAGATACCATATTGCTCTTTTGAGCATTTATCCAGTCCTGATCGACAGGGTCAAGCCTGTAAGAATACTGTATATTTTCAGGAGCACTGTAATCGAGAGCTGCAAACTCAATACTAAACACGTCCTGGTTGTGTTTTAGTTCAATTGAAGTAGTCTCATCGATATTTTTTGATAGAGGAGAATTTTTATTTCCTATTACAACTTCTTCATTAAACAAATAAAAACCTGTAAAGACAAGAGTAGGTATGAATTTCGCGGTTTTTACGGTAGAAGGCTTAAATCTGTAAAAACCATTCATGGTTCCGGCACAAATATCTCCGTTAGCAAGTAGACAGGTTGATGATTCAGAGAATGTTACAGGGTCAAGTCCATAGTTTTTATTGTAAATATCCACATAACCGTTTCGGGTATCAAACCTTGTCAGGCTGTTTTCAGATACCAACCATAAAAAGCCCTGTTTATCTGCCTCAAGACCTAATATAATATCGCTTGCCAATCCATTTTTATGTGTAAATGCAAGAAATGAAGGTTTTTGACCGAGTTTAAAATCAGATTCGAGTTTGTTTAATCCTCCTCCAAAAGTGCCAAACCACTTATTATCATTTTCATCAATGTGAATAATGTGAACATCGTTAGTCCTCAGGCTTGAAGCTTCAAGTGGTTCCTTTCTGTACTCATAAAACTTTATACTGGAATAGTCTTCAGTGTTAGAATTAAAGGCAACAATACCATTTACGGTTGCAATCCAGATAATTCCTTTTTTATCAATTCGCATATTACGAATATTTCTGCATCTGTCGTATGGATATGTCTTTAAATCGTTTCCTGAATGTACAAACCTGAAACTGTTGTTTTCTTCAAGTATCAAATTTAATCCGGAGCCATAACTACCAGCCCATATACGGCCTTTTTTATCCTCAAGCATTGCATAATAATTACTTGAGTTTGGTCTGGCTGATACATCAGACAATTTACTGAAATCTGTTATTTTATAAGATTTTCCGCCAGTTGAGTTTTCTTCAAGCATTATTATACCTCGTCCTTTTGATGCTATCCAAATACGACCTTTACTGTCCTGCATAATGTCGTATGCAAGAATATCAGTAATTGAAGGAACAGGTGTTATCTTGCCCTCAGTATTTAGAAATCCCAGGCTATTCCAGTTTTCATCCAATATCTCGTATTTACCTTCCTTATCTGCAATCCAGGTTCTCTTATAATTATCCTGAAAAATAGTTCTGACTTCAGAACCTCCTGTTTTTTGCAAAAGTGAAGTGCAAAGTCTGTAAACAAAATTTGATTGATGGAAAGTACACTTTTCTAATCCCGGCGATCTTGTACTTAACCACAAGTTTCCCTGAGAGTCAACATAGGCATCATGCATTGTGTTAAAAAATAATCTTCCAGCATCATCCGGATCGTTATAAAAGGGCAATAGCTGCATTTTTGCCTTATTATATTCAGAGAAACCGCCAGATCTGGGATGCACCCATATTCTACCACTCTTATCTTCGACAACAAAGAAATTTGGTTGTAAATTAGCAAGATTAAACAATTCATCGCTTTTTGGTACAAAATGCATAAACTGGTTTTTGTCAGTTAAAAAGTAAACAACCCCGACTGCATCAACCTCCAGCCAAACATTTCCATCCTTATCTTTATAAAAAGAATGAATAGTATTACTTGCAATGCTTTTTGTATTACTTACATTGTAATGAACTTTTTGGGTAAATGTTGCATTTGTAACATAAGCACCATCACCCTGTGTAGTAATAAGATATCTATTGTTTCTTAATTGACATATACCGTTTACAGGCGCTGAAGCTTTAAAATTAACCGGTTGGAAACCTGAAGACTTACCTGACCATGAAAATATCTGACCGTTATCATCTCCTAAAAGTATTTCCCTGCCGATTTTTAAATAAGAGCTGAAACTCCTTAAATTTTGTTTCCTGTTAAAATAATGCTTCTTATTACTCATTAATGAGTCTAAGACAGTAATACCACTTTCAGTCAAAAACCAGGTATTTCCATCTTCATCTTTAAAAACCTCTCTGATACTATTGCCAGTTAATATTGAATTTTCCTTACTCAGGTAACTTAAGTTGCCTAATGAGCCGTCACTTTTAATTTTTACAAGATAGCAACCTGTATTAGCAATTATGCAAACATCGTTACCGGGAAGAATCTCAACTCTGTTTACCAACTGCTTAACTACGTTAGTATCTTTATTTTCGCTATACGATAATTTTCTGAATCTCTCACTCGAAGGGTCCAGTCTATATAATTCGTAATCATTAGTTATAATCCACAAAAATCCGTGATTATCTTCCAGTAAGCTATTTAATCTGTTATTTGTAAAAGCATTAGGATCTCCGGGTTGTCCTTTGTAAACTTTAAAGTGTTTACCGTCAAACTTGTTCAAACCATCCCATGTTGCAAACCACATAAAGCCTTTCTTATCCTGATGAATGTCCATTACTCTGTTTTGTGATAAGCCATCATCAGCACTATAATGGGTAAAGCGCACTTTTGTTTGTGAAAAACAAACAGAATAAATGGATATAAACAAAATTAAAAGAATGGATTTTTTCATGGTTTTCAGGCTTACTTTTTAAAAGATCCAATCATTAAAAACAGATCTGACATTTAAAGCATTTGCCTCTTTATTATTTAACTGAGCCGACCACTTTGCTCTGCCTGCAATATTTGCTCCAGGTCCGGTATTTTTATACTCAAAATATCTGGCAGTCTTCTCATTGTCAGGTTTTCCCCAATTTTCCCAACCGGCAGGTGTTATTGTCTCAGGTAGATTGCATTCCATAAAAACAGTCATTGCATATGCTCTCCAGGGTCTGCCAAGATACATCTTTGTGACATTTGGAGCTGTTGTCACAGTACACTTATTGAAAATAAAACCATATTTAATATTGGCAGGTGTAGATGCAGCAGTAATGTATGAATTTCTTTTACAATGTATAGAACACTCTTCAAACCAGGCAGTTGACGGACCGAAAATAAAATCGGTAGTACCTTCTATGTAGCAATTTTTAAAATAAGCTCTTGCGCCTTCTCTACCCAGATATATTGTATCCTGATTACCTAAAAATTTGCAATTTACAAACCTGATCCTGTCTCCTTCAACGTGTAGTGCAACAGCCTGACCCAACTGAGGTGCATTATTCTCTATAGTAAGATTCTCAAAAATGATATCATTGCCCATAACCAGGAATGTATAAGTCTTGAAAGTTCCCATCTTATTAATATTTGCATGGTCATCCCAGGTAATAATTGTACTATCTCTGTTCTCTCCAAGAAGAGTTATCTGAGTTTTGTGTGTAGGTAATACCACTTTTTCCTTGTAAACACCATTTTTAATATAGATTACTGTCCTGCCTTCAGGCCTGAAGTCTCTTATTGAAGTAATTGCCTCCTGAACAGTTTTAAAATTACCCGAACCATCATTTGCAACAACAATATCATAATTTAAAGCAAATGCATTTGTACATACAAACAGGCAAAACAGAATTAAAACATTTTTCACGGATAAAAATTTTAGGAATTCGTAATGCAATTATACAAATTATTAAGTAAAAAGCCCGTATATCTTTGAGAATATACGGGCTTTTTAATAAAAAAACTTAATACCAATCAATCAGTGAGGTATTTATGCATATTTTGAGCAACTTTTCTACCAGAAGCCATAGCCCTTACAACCAGGCTGGCACCCGATGCTGCATCACCGGCAGCAAACAAACCTTTTACTGAACTTGCAGTAGAAGCGTCTGTAAGTACGTTACCTCTTGAATCATATTTTACACCAGATTCTTCAAGTAACCCTTCGTGAACAGGATGAACAAAACCCATGGCAAGAAATACCAGATCAGCTTTAATAATCTCATTATTACCTGTTTCCCGCATAGTCATTCTTCCATTTTCATCTTTCACCCATTCTACTTCTGCAACTTCGACACCTGTAAGTTTACCGTTTTTACCAATAAACTTTTTTGTTGCCAGATTCCATCTTCTTTCACAGCCTTCTTCATGTGAAGAAGATGTTTTAAGAATATTTGGCCAGGTCGGCCATGGAGTTTCCAGGTTGTCAGTTTCAGGTGGTTTTGGTAAAATTTCAATCTGAGTTACACTTAGAGCCCCCTGTCTGTTTGATGTACCTACACAGTCAGAACCTGTGTCACCACCTCCTATTACCAGAACTTTTTTCCCTTTTGCATTTATTTCTTCACCTGACATTTCCAGACCGGCAAGTTTGTAGTTTTGCATTGTAAGAAATTCCATGGCAAAATGAATGCCGTTCAAATCTCTGCCTTCAGCAATTAAATCTCTTGGCTTTCCGGCACCAATGCTTACACATATAGCATCATATTTTTTATTTATATCTTTATAACTGATATCCTTACCAATTTCAGTATTACATACAAATTTAATTCCTTCAGCCTCCATTAGTTTGATTCTTCTGTCAATCACAAGCTTACTTAATTTGAAATTAGGTATTCCAAATCTTAGCAAACCTCCTGCCTGAGGTGCTTTTTCATAAACAGTTACTTCATGTCCTTTTCTGTTTAAAGTAAAAGCAACAACCAAACCTGCAGGTCCGCTTCCTATTACGGCTACTTTCTTCCCTGTTCTTGTTTTTGGAGGCATTGCTTTTATCCATCCCTCACTAAAGGCTCTCTCTGTTACAGATGCTTCGTTTTCCCTTATGGTTATTGGTTTGTGATCTATGTTTAGCACGCATGCTTTTTCACAAGGTGCAGGACATACTCTTCCAGTAAACTCAGGAAAATCATCCATACTTGATAAAACCTCCCATGCTTCTTTCCATTTACCCTTGTATAAGAGATCCTGATATTCAGGCATTTTATTTCCAAGTGGACAAGCCCAGTGACAAAACGGAACACCACAATCCATGCATCTGGATGCCTGAAGCATTCTGTCTTCATTATTTAAAGTCTGTTCGACTTCTCCATAGTCAGATATACGCTCATGTACCGGTCTATAGCCGGCTTCCTTGCGATCTATTGTAAGAAAAGCTTTTGGATTTCCCATTTTAATAATCGTATTCTACTTGTGCAATTTTCTTTTTTACAGCCTCAATTTTCTCATCATGCAATACTTTCTTGTATTCAATAGGTATAACTCTGATGAACTTTTCAACATATTCGCTCCAGTTTTCCAGTATCATTCTGGCTTTTGGACTTTGAGTGTGCCTGTAATGAGCCGAAATTAAATTTCTCAACTCACGATTGTCGGCCATATCTTCAATAAGTGATAATTCTACCATTTGCATGTTACAGAAATAATCAAAATTTCCATCTTCATCCAATACATAGGCAATACCACCTGACATACCTGCAGCAAAGTTTCTTCCTGTTTTTCCTAAAACAACAGTTCTTCCACCGGTCATATATTCACAGCAGTGATCGCCTGCCCCTTCAACAACAGCAATTGCTCCGGAATTTCTTACACAGAAACGTTCGCCAACCTGGCCATTTATATAAACTTCACCACTTGTGGCTCCGTACATTAAGGTATTTCCTGCTATAATATTGTCGTGTGGTGCAAAAGTTGACCCTGCAGGTGGTACCACAACTATTTTACCTCCTGACAAACCTTTGCCAAGGTAGTCATTAGAGTCACCTTCTAGTCTGAAAGTAACACCTTTAGATAAAAATGCTCCGAAACTCTGACCGGCAGAACCTTTGAAAGTACAAGATATTGTATCTGCAGGCAATCCATCATTTCCATATCTTTTTGCTATCTCACCTGAAAGCATTGCTCCTACTGTTCTGTCTGTATTTTTGATTTCACGAACAAACTGAACCGGGCTTTGCATCTCTAAAGATGGCATTGCCAATTCGATAAGTGATCTGTCCTGAATATCGTAAATATCATGTATTTGCGGTTTCACATTATGCAGCGGACTGTTTTCTGCTTGTTTTGGCATGTACAAGAGTTTTGAAAAATCAAGCTTTTGCATTTTTGGATTTGCATCTGATGCAACAAACTTAAGTAAATCAACACGTCCTACGATGTCATCAAGCTTTGTAAAGCCGAGTGCTGCAAGATGCTCTCTAACATCTTGAGCGAGGAAGTTAAAGAAGTTAACCAGATAAACATATCTGCCGGTAAATTTCTTTCTCAATTCTTCATTTTGAGTTGCAACACCAACAGGACATGTATTTAAGTGACATTTTCTCATCATCACACAGCCTAGTACAATAAGTGAACTTGTTGCAAAACCAAATTCTTCGGCACCAAGCATAGCTGAAATAACTATATCACGTCCGGTTTTAAGCTGGCCATCAGTTTGTAATCTAACCTGTCCCCTCAAGCCGTTCATAACAAGAGTTTGCTGAGTTTCTGACAAACCTATTTCGACCGGTAGCCCGGCATGTTTGATAGAGCTTGAAGGGCTTGCTCCGGTACCACCTTCACAACCACTTATTAAAATCATATCTGCTTTTGCCTTGGCTACTCCGGCTGCAACTGTTCCAACTCCACTTTCAGAAACAAGTTTTACACTAATTCTTGCTTGTGGGTTTACATTTTTCAAATCGAAGATAAGTTGTGATAAGTCTTCAATTGAATAGATATCATGATGAGGCGGTGGTGATATTAATGATATACCAGGTATTGAATGTCTTGTTTTTGCAATAATCTGATCAACTTTATAACCTGGCAACTGTCCACCTTCACCTGGTTTTGCACCCTGTGCAACTTTTATCTGTATTTCATCTGCATTAACCAAATATTCTGCAGTTACGCCAAACCTACCTGAAGCAACCTGCTTGATTGCACTTCTGGCACTTGTCCCATCAGCACGCGGTTTGAACCTTTCAGGATCTTCACCACCTTCTCCGGTATTACTCTTTCCACCTACAATATTCATAGCAATTGCCAATGCTTCATGAGCCTCGCGACTTATTGAGCCATATGACATCGCTCCCGTAACAAAGCGTTTTGTAATTTCAGATGCAGGTTCAACCTTATCAATATCAATACTTTTCGTTTTATTAAAAGCAAAAAAGTCTCTTAAGAATATCGGATGTTCTTTTTGATCTACAGAGGCTACGTACTCTTTATACTTCTCGTAAGAACCGGTTTTAGAAGCAATCTGTAATCTTGAAATAGTCTCAGGATTCCATGCATGCAATTCTCCGTTTTTCCTCCAGGAGTAAATACCTTCGTTTTCTATATCTTCAATCTGATCACTCATGAAACCAGACTTATGCATAGCAATAGCATCTCTGGCAATATCTTCAAGTGTGATTCCTTCAACTTTTGAAGTGGTTCCTTCGAAATATCTTTTTAGAACGTCACTGCTTATACCAATTGCTTCAAAAATCTGAGCACCTCTATAACTTCTTAAAGTTGAAATACCCATTTTTGAAAGAACCTTCAACAATCCTTTACTTACTGATTTAATATAGTGCTTTTCAGCTGTTGAATAATCTGACTGAATTTCTTTGTTTTTTACCAAATCGTTGATAACAGCAAAAGCTCCGTAAGGATTAATTACGCTTGCACCATATCCAAACAGTAAGGCAAAATGCATAACTTCTCTTGGCTCGGCACTTTCAACGACTATGTCTATCTGCATGCGTTTGCGTCTTTCAATCAAATGATGATGTACCGCCGAAACCGCCAGCAATGAAGGTATAGCTACCATATCAGCATTTACACCTCTATCAGTCAAAATCAAGTAATTATGCCCGTTCTCAACAGCCTCTTCTGCTTTAATACAAAGAGAATTTACAGCTTTTTCCAAGGCATCTTTACCGCCGTTTAAAGGAAATAGCATAGGCAACTCAACTGTTGAAAAGCCTTTGTATCTTAAGTTTTTAAGCAGATCAAATTCCCTGTTGGTAATTACAGGTGTCTTTAGTTTAACAACCTTACAATGATCGGCACAAGGCACAAGCATATTTGATTGATGTGAACCGATAAAACCGGTTAAAGACATTACAAGTTCTTCTCTGATAGGGTCAATAGGAGGATTTGTTACCTGAGCAAACAACTGTCTGAAATAAGCAAACAATCTCTGAGGTTTGTCAGAAAGCACAGCTATTGGAGTATCATTACCCATTGAAGAAACGGGCTCTTTGCCTTCTACAGACATGGGGATTATAATCCTTTCAATATCTTCCTTGCTATAACCAAATGCCTTCATGTACGATTTGAGAGCTGTCAAATCATTTTTTACTTCACGACCTGAAGACAAATTCTCAATACTTATTCTGTTTTTATCAAGCCATTCCCTGTACGGATATTCATTAGCAATAACATGCTTCAACTCAGCATCATATATTATACGTTTTTCCTGAGTGTCAACCATTAGCATTTTTCCGGGTTTTAGTCTGCCTTTTTCTCTGATTACCTCAGCAGGAAAAGACTGAACACCGGTTTCGGATGCAACAATCATTACATCATCATTAGTAATAAGATACCTTGCAGGTCTTAAACCATTACGGTCTAATGTACCGCCGGCATATCTTCCATCGGTAAACAATAAAGTAGCCGGGCCGTCCCATGGCTCCATTAAAGTACTATGATATTCATAAAAGGCTTTAAGATTGTCAGGAATTGGATTTTTATCATTCCATGAATCGGGCACCAACATAGACATTGCATGAGGAAGACTTTTTCCTGACATAACCAGAAATTCCAACATATTGTCCAAAGACGCAGAATCACTCATACCCGGTTGAATAACAGGGTAAAGTTCATCCATATTGCCCAACAATTCTGATTTCAGAACACTCTCTCTTGCCTGCATCCAGAATCGGTTACCTTTAATTGTATTAATTTCTCCATTATGTCCTAAAAGACGAAATGGCTGTGCAAGATCCCATGTAGGGAAGGTATTAGTACTGAATCTTGAGTGAACCAGTGCTATTGCAGATGTAAAATTAGGATGACTAAGATCAGGGAAGTAGTTTCTTAACTGTACTGAGCTTAGCATTCCTTTGTAAACTATACGTTTTGTAGATAAACTAACTATATAGAAATTTCTTTTTTCTGTTAATGTGGACTGTGCAGCTGCTTTCTCTATTTTTTTTCTTGCAATGTAAAGCTTTCTTTCAAGTTCATCCGGTTTGTAATTACCGGTTACAACTACTTGTCTTATTACCGGTTCGTTTGAAAGTGAAATCTCTCCCAGAATAGAACTATTCACAGGAACATCTCTTACTGCAATAAGATTTAAACCTTCAGCTTTAAAAACAGACATAAGCATATCCATGCAAAGATCTGCTTCATTTTTAGCTTTTGGGAAAAAAACTAACCCTGTGCCGTAATGACCTTTCTCGGGAACAGGTATTCCTTGTAATAATATAAACTCGTGAGGTATCTGAGTCATGATACCGGCACCATCACCGGTCTTGTGGTCTGCTCCTTCAGCACCTCTGTGCACCATATTTTCCAAGACCTGCAATCCACGTTCTACTATGTCATGTGTTTTCTCTCCGGTAATTCTTACAACGAAACCGACACCACATGCATCATGCTCATTTTCGGGCTCGTAAAGCCCCTGGGCAACAGGATAATTTAACATAAATAATTCTATATTTTAATTTAGTTATTAAACAAAGATTTTGCTAAACCATTCTCCCACGCTTGGGAGAATGGTTTATTCCTCATAATTTCCGCCTCACGGCTATCTGACCTCAAAAAACTATGAAGGATGCCTTTATCTTATAAACAACAATTCGCGATATTTTGGCAATGGCCACATTTCGTTGTCTACTATCAATTCGAGTTTGTCAATATTATAGCGGATTTTGTTAAAATAAGGGGCTACAGTATCGTGATAAGCCACTGCTTTTTCACGCTCATTCTCAATTCTGTTAGCAACTTTTCTGGCGTCAACCATAAGTTCTACCATACTTTTAACATTGTCAACATAAGTCTCAATTTCTTCAATCAGGCTAAGCTTTTCAGCAGCCAGCTTCTTAAATTTAGCCTCGTCAAATAGAGTTTTTAACTTGTAAACATTATCAAGCAAAGTTGACTGGTACTGATTTGCAACTGGTATAATATGATTCATTGCTATATCACCCAATACTCTTGCCTCAATCTGAATCTTCTTTGTGTAGATTTCCCATTTAACTTCGTTACGGGCATGTAGTTCTTTTTCGCTCATAACGCCTGTTTTCTCAAACATCTCAATTACATCAGGTTTCAAATATGCATCATATTGTACAGGTACAGAAACCTCGCAGTCCAGACCTCTTGCCATTGCTTCAGCCTTCCACTCATCACTATATCCGTTACCGTCAAAACGTATAGCTTTTGACTGTTTGATATATTCACGAATAATTGCAAAAATTGCTTTTTCTTTCTTTTCTCCAGATGCGATTCTCTTCTTAACATCATCATTAAACTCTGCAAGCTGAGCTGCAACAGCAGTATTCAAAGCAATCATGGCAGATGCACAGTTTGCAGAAGAACCTACAGCGCGGAATTCGAAGCGGTTTCCGGTAAATGCAAAAGGAGAAGTACGGTTACGGTCTGTAT
Source organism: uncultured Bacteroidales bacterium (assembly GCA_964522065.1). GTDB lineage: Bacteria > Bacteroidota > Bacteroidia > Bacteroidales > UBA1402 > UBA8389. Next base: position 11,405 of record CAZFUO010000057.1, read on the forward strand.
TATCAAGTAAAAGTTGTGGTATCTGACCTACACCTAATTGCACAACACCTTTTTTATCAAATTTAACTGCTTCGTCTGTTGTACTGGCTTCAATTTTGTCTAATACTTCTGTAAGCTGTTTGCCAAGGAATGCAGATATAATTGCTGGAGGAGCTTCGTTTGCACCAAGTCTGTGTTCGTTTGTAGCTGAAGCAATTGAAGCTTTCAAAAGAGCATTATTTTTATAAACAGCCATCAAAGTATTTACAAGGAAAGTAACAAATACAAGGTTTTCCTCGT